>CANRHU010000002.1 GCA_947630485.1 uncultured Lachnospiraceae bacterium | reverse complement strand
ACGGCCTTGTCCATATCTCCGTCGGTCGCGCTTAAGGCCTTCTTGCAGTCCATCATGCCGGCGCCCGTCATCTCTCTCAACTCTTTTACCATTGCTGCTGTTACTGCCATGTCTTCTATTCCTCCATTCTGATTCGGATCTTACGATGATTACTCCTCAACCGGAGCCGCTTCCTGCTCCTGATATGCCTCTGCCTCTGCCGCCTCGTCATACGCAGCGGTCGCCGCGCCCTGGTTGGCCTCGACCACAGCGTCTGCCATCTTGGAAACGATCAGCTTCACGGCACGGATCGCGTCGTCGTTGCCCGGGATCACATAATCCAGCTCCTCGGGATCACAGTTGGTATCGCAGATACCGATCAGCGGAATTCCCAGCGTATGGGCTTCCTGCACGCAGATACGCTCCTTCTTCGGATCAACTACGAAAATGGCGTCAGGAAGTCTCTTCATCTCCTTGATACCGCCCAGGTTCTTCTCCAGCTTCTCCCACTCTTTACGGATCTTGATGACTTCCTTCTTCGGGAGTACGTCAAAGGTTCCGTCCTCGGACATCACCTCGATCTCCTTCAGTCTGGCGATACGGGACTGGATGGTCTTGAAATTGGTCAGCATGCCGCCCAGCCATCTCTCGTTCACATAGAACATGCCGCAGCGCTGCGCCTCTACCTGAATCGCGTCCTGCGCCTGCTTTTTGGTTCCTACAAAGAGAATGGTTCCTCCGTTCGCGGCGATCTCCGCCACCGCGTTATAGGCCTCGTCCACCTTGCCTACGGACTTCTGCAGGTCAATGATGTAGATGCCGTTGCGCTCGGTGTAGATGTAGGGGGCCATCTTCGGGTTCCATCTTCTGGTCTGATGTCCGAAATGGACGCCTGCTTCCAACAGCTGCTTCATTGAAATAACGCTCATGATACTACCTCCGTTTGGTTTTTCTTCCGTCTGCGTCTTCTGCTCCCTTCGGGACCCGTCCTCGGGCACCGCCCTGGGGATCGGCAGACGTGTTTTTTCGTCAACGTTCCAAGTATAGCACGGAATCCGCGGGATTGCAAGCACAAAACCCACGAAAAAACACTTTCCTTTCGGCCGATTCTGCGGTACAATAAAGATATATAGCTGTACACATCTCAACGGTCTTTCCGAGCGCCCCCCGGCGCCGGATACAGCCCTTCCATAAGAGAAAGGAATCAAGTCATGATCATCATACTCGTTTTCGCCATCTGCTTTTTCGCATCCATCGTCGGCGCCATCTGCGGAATCGGCGGCGGCGTCATCATCAAGCCGGTTCTGGACGCCTTCGGCATCATGGACGTCTCCACCATCAGTTTTCTGTCGGGATGCACGGTGCTTTCCATGACTGCCTATTCGGTACTCCGCTCCAAGTTAAGCGGCAGTTCCCTGATCCAGCCGAAGACCGGCTTTCCGCTGGCTGTCGGCGCGGCAATCGGCGGCGTCATCGGCAAATATCTGTTCCAGGTCATCAAATCCATGAGCGCGGACGCCAACCGGGTAGGGGCGGTGCAGGCGGCCTGTCTTCTGGTGGTCACTCTTGGAACGCTGATCTATACGATCCGGAAAGACCGGATCAAAACCACCACCGTGTCCAGCATGACGGCCTGCGTGCTGATCGGACTTGTTCTCGGCGTCCTCTCCTCCTTCCTCGGAATCGGAGGCGGCCCGATCAACCTGGTCGTGCTTTTCTATTTCTTTTCCATGGATACCAAAACCGCGGCGGAGAATTCGCTTTATATCATTCTTTTCTCCCAGATCGCGAGCCTGATCTCCTCCATTGTCACCGGCTCGGTGCCGGTCTTTGAAATTAAAATGCTTGTCCTGATGGTGGCCGGCGGCATCTTAGGCGGCATCGCCGGAAGATCCGTAAATAAAAAGATTGACGGAAAAACGGTGGATCAGCTGTTCATCGGGCTGATGATGCTGATGATTCTGATCAATCTGTACAATATCTATAAGTTCCTGTAGGCTTTTACGCCCTCCAGCTCCAAAAGCCTTCTCTTAACGTCGATTCCCCCGGCGTAGCCGGTCAGGCTCCCGTCGCTTCCGACCACCCTGTGGCACGGGATGATGATGGAAATCGGGTTGTGTCCCACCGCGCCGCCGACCGCCTGGGCGGACATCGTCCTGCGCCGCGGCGCGCAGACCGCCTCCGCGGCCAGACAACCGCCCCCTGATCCCGCGGCTTCGCACGCCTCTTTTCGGGCCGCTCTCACAGTCAGACAACCGCTCTCCGATCCCGCGGCTTCGCACGCCTCTTTCCAGGCCAGTTCTCCGGCCGCGCGCTCTGCCAGCGCCTTATAGGTCGTCACTTCCCCATAGGGAATCTCCAGCAGATACCGCCAGATCATTTTCCGGAAATCACTTCCTACCGGACGCAGACACAACTCTGCGGGCTCCGGTCTCCCGCCTGCAAAATACCGGTCAAGCCAGGTCTTCGCGCGCGCAAATATCCGCAGGTCATCCCGACGCGGCGGCATCTCCTTAAGACCGCCCAGATAATATTTCTGCCCCTCAATCCAGAGGCCGGTAAGCGCCTCCCCGTCTGACGCCAGCGTCAGACGGCCCACCGGAGAATCATAAACGGTTCCGTATATCATTCGTCCCGCCTCTCTATCTGCTGCCGCACGCGGCATCTCATCGTTCTTCTGCCGCCGCGTGCCATCTATCCTCTGTCGTCACCGCACACCGCACGCGGCAATCCCATTTATCCTCTTATCATCCATCCTACCGCCACATCATATTCGCCAGGCCCACGACAAGCGGCAGGCTGGCAATGCTGAACACCGTGCTGAGGCAGATATCGCGCACAGCCCCGGTATAGTCCTTGTGGAAGAGCTGGGCAAAGATCGCCACGTTGGCGCCCACCGGCGCGGAAGCCACGATCAGCACCGCCAGACGGATCGCCATGTATTCTGCCGGAATCAGCGTAAGCAGGACGATTGTCAGCAGCGGAATCACGAGCAGCCGCATCAGACAGCACAGATAGGTAAGCCCGTTGGTAAACAGCTCCCGAAGCGGCATCTGGGCCAGATAGGAACCGATCACCAGCATGGCGATCGGGCCGTTCATGGAGGACAGCGTACTCATGATCCCCCGCAGCATCTGCGGCACCGGGATCGGCAGAAAGAATAAAAACAATCCCACGGCCAGACCCAGAACCACCGGATTCGTCAGAATCCGCTTTATGCTGACCGTCGCCGGGTCCTTCGTGATCGAATAGACGCCAAAAGTCCACTGCAGGATATTCAGAAGCGCCACGTAAGAGACCACATAGAACACCGCCTCCTCGCCCAGCGTCATCTGTACCAGCGGAATTCCGATAAAGCCGGCGTTGGAAAAGGAGGAACCGAACAGGCAGATAGCGGACCGCTTCTTAAATACCAGCGTGCTCACCGCCATGGAGAGCAGAAGCGACCCTATCGCCGCGGCGAAGGACCAAAGAATCTCCGCAAACATCTGGGGCGTAAAATCCCTGGAGTAGGAATTCAGTATAACCACCGGAGTAATCACATACAAAAGCAGCTTTCCCAGTTCCCCGCTGCCCTGCACCGTCAGAAGCTTCTTCTTAAACATCAGATAACCGATCAGAAGATAGATGAACATCACCAGGTTCTGGCGAAAAAGCAATAATACAATATCCATAAATCATCCTCCGTTTCTATTTCCGGTAGCGCCTGCTCAGACTCCCCGCAGAAGCGAGACCATCGTTGTGAACATCCCATTCTCATACCGGCTCCAGTATCCGCCTCCATACCTCTGCGCCAGATCCGTCAGGATGCGCGTTCCGTATCCATGCCCGTCCGCTACTGGTTTTCTATAGAATTCCGGGGAGGCGCTGACGGATTCACAACGCAGATAAAAACGTAATCTCCCTCGTTTCGGGATTTCAGGCTGATCACCGGCTCCTCCACCTGCGCCCCCGCGGCGCCGCGGATTGCATTGTCCAGAAGATTACTGAAAATACTGCACAGATGAATGGGCTCCACCGCCAGATCTCCCGGCAGCGTCAGCTCCGACTCCAGACGGATGCCTGCCACTTCACAGGCATGGCCTTTCTCCTCGCGCCGGGACTCCACGGCCTGATAATGCGCCCGCTCCAGCTCCATCATATGCCTGGACTCGCGCAGCTGCTCTTCAAGCCTTGTCTTCTCCTCCTGGCTTACGGTATAGATCAGAAGGATAATGTCCGCGGCAATCCCGCAGACAGTTCCCGTCACCCATACGGCGCGGTGCGCGGAGAACATGTAAAAATAGAAAACCAGGACAAGGCTTAAGGGAAACAGCATATATACCAGATAGAATCCCTGAAATTTCCGCAGGGAAACGGAACGGGCGACGGACACCGCGATTGCGTACACGCAGATCGTATACGGAACCGCCATCCCGAAATAAATGAAGGTCTGTTCCACCGTCCAGGTCTCAATCTGCGCGGTAAATCCGGCCATCGAAAAAGCAAACGCTGTCGGCAGGATCAGCTTCACCTTTCCAAGCCGGCAGGGCATCACCTGCGCCATGTTGACCGCGTAACTTTTATGGCACTGAAAGAAATCATCGGACATCTGCTCCAAAACAGAGCTCAGCTTTCCGTACACGGTGATCGTTTCCTTCCCGGTATAAATGATCACGTTATGCCTGCGGCTCTCGACGTAGACGATATCCTGAAACGGCAGCACCATCGGCTGTCCGTGCGGGTAAAGCACAAGGGAGGGCTCGCCGGAATGCGGCGTCCTGCAAACCTTCTGCAGATTGACTTCCAGGAGGGCCGGATCCACCGGCTTGGTCAAATATCCGCTCAAATTCGCCGGGTGCAGGAAAATGTGCTGGGAGAAACGCTCGTTATAGCCGGTCACATAGATAATCTTCGTCTCAGGACTGATCCGGTAAAGCTTCTCTGCCACATCCATCCCCGTATCCGCGCTTCCCCAGTCGATGTCCATCAGCACGGCATCATACGGCGCCGCGTTCCGTTTCCACGCGGAAAGGATGCCGGCGCACGCTTTCTGTATTCAACCGCCTCCCAGAATGCCTCCAGATCCGAGAAAGCGTCCACTTCCCCTACCATCGGCATCTCCTTTCAGCTGACGCTGCATATCTTTCAGGAACAGCTGGTTATCATCACAAATCGCAAATCGCATATGTACCACCGTTTCTTTATTTCTCCACCGTCGTCCACGCATTGCCTATTATATCGGATTTACGCGATATCTGCAAGAAAAAATCTTCCGGGGATTCTGTTCCGGAAGATTTTCTCGTTTCCTATCAGTCGGCGCGTCCGTTTAAACCGGCAGAATCTTCTTTCGCCATCTTCTCCAGGGCAAGGTAGTCCACTTTGCCGATCTTGGTAAGCGGAAATGTTTCCACAAAATAATATTTTACCGGTCTGTATCTTTCAAAATCACATAAACGACCGGCACCTGGAATGTATCCGCGCTGTCGATGGGAACAACGGCGCAGTTATCGATCATTGGCTGCCGCAATAAAACCTTCTCAATATCGAGACTGAAAATCTTTTTCTGAAGACCATCTTTGATGTACAAAAAGTACCTTTTTAACCGCCCGCATATGTAAATGAAACCGTCCTCGTCAATATATCCGAGATCCCCGGAGTGAACCCACAATTCACCGTCCGTATGACGGCGGATTATATGAGCTGTCTCCCTTTCATTCTTGACATACCGCGTGCGGATAATTGAGCGCAACCCCCGCACCGACTTCCGTCATGCCATATCCGTTCATGAGCGGGCACGGACAACCATGGGATAAAAAATACCGGTGAGAACGTCACTGGCGCGTTCTTTGCATACTGACGTAATACAAAAAAGGTTCCGCAAAGATTCTCTCTTAACGGAACCATTCATAAACCGCTCTGGCTGCTTTCAGACGCTTCCTGGAAACAGATTTTATGACAGAAACGCAAGGATCTCCTTCCAGTATCCCTCAAGCACTTTCGTCGATGAATTGAAGATCTCGTGCTTTGTGCCCGCCACCTTAACCAGCCTGGCGGTGGTCAGCCCATTTTCATTGATCTTTCTCACGAAATACTCCTGCTCCGATCCCACGACAAAGGTGTCGTTCTCCGACTGGAACAGAAGGATCGGCGTCTTAATTTTCTTCACCGCCTCTGTCCGCAGATATTTATTCATCCGGGCCGCGCCGTAGAGCCAGCCGCAGCTCGGCGAGGTCATCTGATAGATCTCTTCCGTCTCCCTCTTCCGCTGGTAGTAGTCGTATCTCTCCCGGTTCATGGACGGACTCCCCTCAAAGGTCTCCTTGCCGTCGAAGGGATGACCGCCCGGCACATAGGAGGCCCTGCGCCCCAGATGGCAGAGAATCCAGGCCAGGCTTTTCGCCAGCGGCCACGGGATGCCCGCGGTAATCGGACGGATCATCGGCGAGGAAAGGATCGCCTTCGCAAACAAATCCGGCTTCGCCGCCAGCGCAACGGCTCCCACGCCGCCGCCCATGGAATGGGCGTAGAGATACAGCTTAAGTCCGGGATGCTCTTTCTGCGCCAGCTGCGCCACCGCCAGCAGGTCGCGGACATACCGGCCGTAGCTGTCCACATGGACCAGACCATAGTCGTCCACAAGACGGTAGCTGTGGCCGTGGCCGCAATGGTCGTGCATATACACGTGGTAATTATTTTTCAGAAAATAATAGATCGTCTCTTTGTACTTCTCCTCCGACTCTGTGAAGCCGTGGGACATCACCATGATTCCTGCCGGCTCGTCCGCCGTATAGCAGGCGCAGTAAAGCTGCCGGCCCTCGTCGCGCGTCAAATAGACCACTTTTTTCCTGGCCTCCAGATACGGAACGACTGTTTCATCCATGGTTTGTCTGTAGTTTTCTTCTCTCAGAATCTGATCATACATGCTGCCGAAATCCCCCTTCCGAAACTATACAAAAGCTACCACCCCAGAAATCCCCAGATCAGATACACAAGCGTCACGCAAAGCCCCACGCATACCAGCATCAGGCCGTAGGAGAAGCTCTGCTGGATCAGATACAGATTGCCCTTAAAACGCTCTTCACGGCGCACCAGATCGGCGGCCGCGGACTCGCGGGCCGTATCTTTCGCTCTCCGGTTCCAGGGCAGCCTGCTTCGGAATGCCTCTACGGCGTCGATGACGCCGCCGATCACATGGGCCGCCAGATCCGAGTCATGGGCTTCCCGCGCTGCGGGAACCTGCTTATGGGTCGTCAACCGGGCAATACGGATTAGCCAGTCTACGCCGCTGTCCATGATTCTTCCGATCAATGTGGACACTGTCAGAAAAGCCATCGTCGCTGCCGGAACCAGATACCGGTCCAGGAAACCGAACACCGCCCCGAAGACAGCCGGAAACGCTGTCTGCAGAATGGGTCGGTAAACCAGGTTCTCCAGATCAAGCCAGGACGGCCACCGATCCACATAGCGGCGGTTCCCCGCGCCGTCCGGCTCCGTCAGAAGGCCGCGGATCACCACGAAATAAAGGATCACGCCGATGCAGATACTGATCGCTCCGCCCTTCAGATTCGCAAGTGACAGATAAGCCACCGTATGCGCATGGCCCTGCACATGGAAGAACTCCTGCCCCAGATCCGCGATCCGATCCATGCTCAGATGGGCCGTCAGGCCGAGAACCGGAAGGATAGCCGCCGCGGCGACAAGCGCGGCAGTCGTCTCCGGCCGCATATATCCATGGCACATTTCATCGTAGCGCTCCTGCCTTTTCGGATCCGTGTTTTTCTCCACAAACACCGCCGTAAACAGCTTGAGCATATACGCCACCGTCATGCCGCCCGTAAACAGGAATACCCACTCCGCCAGATGCCAGACCCACGGTCCGCCCACGGCTTCCATATACTCCACAATGCTCTCATGGATCAGGGTTTTGCTCACATATCCGTTCCAAAGCGGAATTCCTCCGATGCCGAGCGCCCCCATCAGGAACGCGAACGCAAGCGCCGGCTTCTTCCGCCCGAACCCCCGGATCTCGTTGAGATCCAGCTTGTGCAGGTTCATATACACCGCGCCCGCGCACAGGAACAATACCAGCTTAAACAGCGAGTGGTTCACCATATGGAGGAACGCGCCCCGCACCGCGAGCGTATTGCCCTCCCCGATGCTTCGGAGCAGACAGGACATTCCGATGCCCGTCAGGATAAAGCCGATCTGGGAAATGGACGAGCAGGCCAGGGTCCGCTTCAAATTGATGGAAAATACCGCAAGAAGCGCGCCCACAAACATGGTGATCAGGCCCAGCACCGCGATCAGAAGCCCCCAGCTGTGATCCGCCCCGAAAAGCCCGCAGGACACCACGATAATGCCGAACACGCCCGTCTTCGTCAGGATACCGGAAAGCAGCGCGCTGGCCGGCGCCGGCGCCTCCGGGTGCGCCTTGGGAAGCCAAATGTGCAGCGGGAAGCACCCCGCCTTCGCGCCGAAGCCGAAAAGCATCAGCGCGCCCGCCGTATAGAGCTGAGCCTTCGCTGTCGGGAAAAAACTCCCGGGCGTTCCGGGCGTACTGCCGCTCCACGCAAGCTCCGGCGCTTTCCACGCGACCCAGACAGAAGTCGGGCCGTCCGCGCCGCCGATCACGGAATAGGCCGTAACCGCTTCCTGCGTCTGAGGAACCAGAGCCGCGGCCTGCCCTGCTGTACCGCCGGCTGCGGAAACCGCAGCTCCTTCCACTGCTTCCGCCAGAACGCTGACCGCATCGATCTCCAGCGTTCCGAACAGATCATACAGGAGGAAAAGGCCCATCAGCATCACCATTCCGCCGATGACCGCCACCGCCAGATAGGTCTCCGCCGCCCTAAGGCTTGCGCTTCTCTCGTCAAACGCCACCCACACATAGGAAGTGAAGGACATGATCTCAAAAAAGATAAACGTCGTAAACAGGTTCGCCGACAGAAACACTCCCACCGTCGCCGCGAACGTGGCCCAGAAGAAGACGTAATACCTCTTCCGGTTGGCGTAATGCGCCATATATTCACGGGAGAAAATCCCGCTGACCGTCCACATCAGCACCGCCACAACACAGTATACCAGCCGGAACCCGTCCAGCTTCAGATGCATTCCCATGCCGCAGAAGCCGGGAATCACCACATCCATCCATACCTGATTCATCCCGCTTCACCTCCGATCAATGCCAAAAACCGAAGCACAGGCCCCGCATGGACGCCGACCGCTATAATCACAACGGCGAAGATCACGAGAGGCAAAAGCATCAGCCAGCTCGGATCCTGATTGACTCCGTCTTTGATACCGGTTCCCGTTGCGGCAGCAGCCTTTTCGCCGCCTCCCCCCACAGCTTCCTTCACCTGCTGTACAAAGCCCGGGAAATACGCCCGCACCACCACGCTCAGCATATAGATCCCGGTCATCAGCGCCGAATACAGAATCACCGCCACGCCGAGATACGGCATCACACGGCCGACCGCGCCGCCCGCTCCGCCGCTCATCTCGCTTCCCAGGCTCAGCGCCGCCTCGCAGAGGCTCCATTTACTGATAAAGCCGGCAAACAGCGGAATTCCCATTAACGACAGGGACGATATGGTAAAGCAGGCAAAGGTCACCGGCATCCGATAACCCATGCCGTCCAGTTCATAGATATAATTCTTGCCGGTATGGTGCATCACGGCCCCGGCGCAGAAGAACGCGCTGATCTTCATAAACGCGTGGGCCAGCAGATGTATAAGCGCCGCCGCCAGTCCCAGCGGACTCATCATGGACGCGCCGAACAGGATATAGGACAGGTTGCTGATGGTGGAGTAAGCCAGACGGCGCTTAAAATGAACTTCCTTCACCGCCATAGTGGACGCGTAGGTGATTGTCACCAGGGCTGCCGCCATCACGACCCACTGCGCCCAGGTTCCGCGAAGGAGCGCCGTCCCAAAGCTGAAATACGTAAACCGCAGCACCGCGAACGCGCCGGATTTCACCACCGCCACCGCATGAAGCAGAGCCGTCACCGGGGTCGGCGCTACGGCCGCCTTCGGCAGCCAGTCATGCAGCGGGAAGATCGCCGCCTTAACGCCAAACCCGAAGAACGCCAGCACATAGACGAACAGAAGAAAATTCTTGTGCTCCGCCGCGGCCGCTGGGTTAAGCATACCACCCGGCACGAACCCGGTCGTTCCGGTAGCCGAATAGGACAGAACCGTTACCAGGCCGATGAACGCGAACGCCGCGCCTCCGATGGAATAATACAGATACTGCCTCGTGGCCCTGGCCGCTTCCGTCGTCATCGGATGCATGACCAGAGGGAAGGTGGCGAACGTCAGCATCTCATAGAACAGATACATGGTCACCAGATTGCCCGCCAGCGCCACGCCAAGGGTCACCCCGTAAGAGATCGTGTAAAAGGCGAAGAAAGCCGGCCGCCTCTCGTCATGCTCCATATATTCAAACGCGTACAGCGTCGCCAGCGGCCACAGAAAGGCCACCAGCCCCGCAAAGAAGCTTCCCATCCGGTCCATTTTAAACATAACCGTCAGCTGGCCGTAGAGCCGGAACAGCACCAGGCTGCCGCTCCTTCCGCCGCATCCCGCGATCAGCCACGCCACCAGAAGGCTGTTGATGAGTACAAGCGCCTCCACCAGCCACTGCATCGTCCTCTCCCGCTTCTTTCTGCGGATTAATCCATTCATCGCAAGCAGCGCCGCCCCCGCCGCGATAGGCAGGAATACAGGCACCGCCAACAGCCGATCATACATAGAATCGTTCCTCCGTTCTCACGGTATCTGTTCCGACATGCGTTATTTTCCGACGCACAACAGCCGCAGTCAGCTACATTACCGCCGCCGCGATCTTCTCAACAAACGCCACCAGCGGCCCCGGGAAGCATCCCAGCAGAAGCGTCGCCGCTGCCAAAACCACAATGGGAACCAGCATCAAAAGCGACGGTTCCTTTTTCGTAAGTCCTCTCTCCCCGATCTCTTTCCCGTCAAAATCCTGTCCGGGGAAATACCCCTGGATCATGATCGGCAGCAGATATCCCGCGGTCAGAAGGGCGCTGATCAGAAGCACCACCGGCCCCGCGAAACCCAGGGCGCCGGTTCCGGACGCGAGGGAACCCGTAGCCAGATACCATTTGCTGACAAAGCCGCTGAAGGGCGGAATACCGATCAGCGCAAGGGACGCCATCGTGTAGCAGGCGAGAGCCAGCGGCATCACGCGGCCCAGCCCCCGAAGCTGATCCACCTTCTTCCAGCCGGTCACGACGATTACCGCTCCCGCGAACAGAAACAGGCAGGTCTTGATCGCCGAATGGAACACCACGTGGGTCAGCGCACCCGTAAATCCCACCGGATTCATCAGGCTTAAGCCAAACAGTACGTAGGACGCCTGACTGACGGTCGAGTAGGCCAGGCGCTTTTTGAATACATTTTCCCGATACGCCAGCATGGAGCCCATAAACACCGTCATAAGCGCCAGGACCATCCATGCGGACTGCACCCAGGTGCCGCGAAGCACATCCGGACCGACCAGGAAATAGACGATGCGCACCAGGGCCATCACGCCGGCCTTGGTGATCACGCCGGAAAGCACCGCGCTGGCCGGAGCCGGAGCTACGGGATGCGCGATGGGCAGCCACCCATGGAGGGGGAACATACCGGCCTTGGTGCCAAAGCCGACAATCATGCAGAAAACCGCCGTCAGCAGAAGCGGCGCCCCCGCCGCCATCTCCGCCGTGAAACGGCCGCCCGCCGTGAAGCTTAAATCACCGCATACGTTGGCCAGATAAAAGATTCCGAACAGCGCCAGAAACGCGCCGCCCACCGAGTAAAACAGGTATTTCAGGCCCGCCTGGACCGCTTCCTTCGTCAGCTCATGAAGAACCAGCGGCAGAGAGGTCAGCGTCATCATTTCATAGAAGACATACAGCGTCACCAGATCCGCCGCGTAGTCGATGCCCACGAGCACGCCGACGACAATCAGATAGAAGCCGTAGAACCGCTCCGCCCACTCCTCATGTTTCATATAGGCGACGGAGTGAATGCCGGTCAGCAGCCACATGACCGACGTCAGAACCGCGAACAGGCTTCCCGCGCTGTCCACGCGAAGTCCCAGCGTCAAAGTATCGGTCAGGGAAAGAAGCCTCACGCTCCCGCCGCCTGCCGCTGCCGCGATCACCAGAACCGTCTCAAGCGCCAGCGCGGCTATATAAATGAGATCCAGCGCCGTGATCCGGCCATGGCCGGCTGTGCCGGGTGATGCCTTCTTTTTCGAATTACAGATTCCTGTATATGCCAGAAGAGCGGCCCCCGCCGCAATCGGCCAGAGAACCGGAAGCAATACTCTCATTGTCCCTACCTCCTTTTATCCAAACATCGCGAGCCCGTCCGTAATCGCGCTGACGATGGGCTGCGAGAATAATCCCAGGATCAGATTCAGAATGATGAAGCACACGATGGCGATCCGCATGGTCCACGGATTTGCCGCGGCCGCGGCGGAACCGCTGCCCGGCCCGGCACCTTTCTCCGCCTGTTTTGCGCCTCTGCCCTTTCTATCCGCCTCTTCGCCCCCGCCTGTCCGCTCTGCCGGGGCCGGCTCCACAAAGCTTCCGCTCTTCGTCGGCCGGTACAGGCCGATCATCAGACGCAGGAAGTAGATCGCGTTCAGCACCGTGCTGACCGCCAGGGCGATCAGCGTGATCAGCATCTTATGGGGACTGGCAAAGGCCGACGTCGCGAACAGAAGCTTGGAAATAAAGCCCGCCAGCATCGGAAAGCCCACCATCGACAATGCGCCGACCAGAAAACCCGCGCCCGCCAGGCGGTTCCGGTACGCGCTTCCCCGAAGCGCCAGGAAATCGGTCCGGTCGCCGGACACCTTGTAAAGCCCCACGGAGCTGATGAACAGCAAAGCCTTCGTGGCGCCGTGGGAGAAGATATGGAAAATGGCCGCGATCATTCCTGCCTGAGTCCCCAGGCCGATGCCCATGTAGATATAGCCGATCTGGGCCACCGACGAATAGGCGATCATTTTCCGGGTGTCCGTCTGCATGATGGCCCGCAGGGAGCCGAACATCATGCCCGCCACCCCGAAGAAAAACAGGGCGTTGATGATATGGCTGTGGGCCGCGTTCTCCGTCCCGATCACACGGTAGAAGAACTTGATCAGCAAGAAAATGTATCCCTTCGACACCAGCCCGGACAGCACCGCGCTGGCCGTCGGCGTCGCGTAGCCGTAGGTATCCGGAATCCAGTAATGGAACGGGAACAGGCCGCTCTTGATCGCCAGACCGACGCTCACCACCGCCACGATCACCAGAAGCGGAATCTGATAGCTTCCGTCCACCACGATCCGGGCTACGGCCTCCTTGGCCGGGCTCATCAGGAGCTGGCCGCTCACATCATAGAGAAGACTTAAGCCAATCAGAAACAGACCGGAACCCAGGGAGCTCATGACCATATAGCGGATGGCCGCCGTCAGGCTCCGCCCGGTCTGGCTCATCATGATCAGACCGCAGCCCGCGATGGTATTGATCTCCACGAACACGTAGGCCGTGAACAGGTCGTTGGTATAGATCAGCGCCAGGAGTGAACTGAGCATCAAGTCGATCATGATGTAGAAGAGGTTCTGTTTGGACGGTTCCACATCCTCCTCCGTATAGCGGAGGCCGCCGACAACCGACAAAAACATGACCACGCCGAACAGAAGCGCCGTCAGCCCCTCCAAAACGCCGGCCCGGATCTCATTGCCCCAGGGCGCCGGGAAATGTCCCATCATGTAGGTGTAGCTCTGCCCGGTTCTCAGACAGAACGCAAGCACAAAGGCCGAGAGAACCGTCGTAACCGTGATCGCCGCAATGCTGACCGCCCGCGCCTTCTTTCCCGAAAGCACCGACGACACAATGCCGGAGAACATGGCGATGATGATGGAAAAGAACGGAAAATTCTGCACAAAACTCATAGCTGCTCCTCCTCTTCCATTTTCATGGAGATCAGGATCTGATCCAGATCCAGGGAATGGTATCTCTCATAGAGCCGGATCGTCAGAGCGAGCATCAGCGCCGTCGTGCTGACGCTGACCACGATGCCCGTCAGCACCAGACCGCTGGGCACCGGATTGATATAGGCCGAGGCGTCCTGTACGCCGTCCGTCAGAATCGGCACGCCTCTCCCCTCGATATAGCCTTTGGCCGCCAGGAACAGATAAATGGCGGTATCCATGATGTTCATCCCCATGATCTTCTTGATCAGGTTCCGATGAAGCAGAAGCATGGTAAATCCCACGCCGAAGAGAACCATGGACACCTCCTCTTCCAGATTCAGCATCAGTGTCGGAGACATGGCCTACATCCCTCCCTTCCGGAACAGCGTGTAAAACGCGTACATCGTACACATAACGACAAGGCCCACGCAGATGTTGAGCGGCAGGATCAGTCCGCTGCTTAAGATCGCGCCGGGCGTGCCCAGAGGAATACCGCTCTCCAGATGGTTCGCCCCGGTAAAGAAGGAATAGCTTTTTGCCAGACAGTAGAATGTCAGCGCGCAGAGCGTCACCCTGCGGTACACCTTCTCCGTAAAGAAGCGCTCCGTCTTCGCGAAGCCGAACGCGTTCAGATAGAGAATCAGACCGCTTCCGAGCACCGCGCCGCCTGAGAATCCGCCGCCCGGCGACAGATGTCCGTTTAACACAATATAGACGCCGAAGACCAGAATCAGCGGCACCAGGATGAACGCGGCCCGCTGCAGGATCACGTCGTTCTTCGGCTCGAACAGCCGGTCGTCCTCCTGCGGTCCCCTGGACCTGGCGCGGCTCTTTCCGTTCGAAGCGTCGATGCGCAGAAGCACCAGCACGCAGCAGGACGCGATAAACAGCACGCAGGACTCGCCGAAGGTATCAAACGCACGGTAATCCAGAATCATTCCCGTGACAAAATTGACCGCGCCGGTCTCCGCGACGCCGCTCTCAATGTAGCGGGTCGGAACCTCGTTGTTGGCCGGATTGTCCGCGCTGCCAAACGGCGGCAGGTGGATCGTCGTCCACAGAAAGACGCCGATGATCAGCGCGCATAAAACCACCGACATGACTACATAAAAATGCTGAAAAATCTTAAGACCGCGGACCACGGCGCCTCCGGAGCCGCCAGTGCCGATCCTCCCGGACGCGGCGGAATCTCCCGCCGCGGAATCCCCAAAACCGTCAGAGCTGCCGGTCACGTCCCCCAGCGGATGGATACGGGCGTCCAGCGCCTCCTGGGCATGTTTGCGCCACTGGACGTAATCGATCGTCTCCCGCTGCGGCCAGACCTCCGGGCCGTAGACCTCCTCAGACGCCCTGCGCCGCGCCTCCAGGTCGGAAACGCCGCCGTTATGGCCGGAGGCAATGACTGTGTCTACGCCCGCGCCCGCGTTTACGCCTGTATTTGTGTTTACGCCCTCGTCGGCCTTTACGCCTGCGTCTGAGCTTACGACTGCGTCTGTGTTTACGCCCGCGCCCGCGTCCGACGCACTGGCCGAGGCGCCCGCACCGTGGGCGCTCTCCTGCGCGCTCCCATTCGGAATCGTCGCCTCCGTAATGCCTTCCAAAAGATTGACGTCCCCGTCAAACCACCGTTTAAACTTACGGTATCGGCTGCTCTCGTAATTATCCTTAAGCCTGGTCATCCCGGTCATCCTCCTTTCGGATCGCCCGGATCTTTTTCAGCGTCACGAAAAACAGGATGCTCGTGACGCCGGCCCCCACGGCCGCTTCCGTGATGGCCAGATCCGGCGACTGCAGAAGCACCCAGATCACGCACATGATCAGACTGTAGGACATGAAAATGATGATAGACGTCAGAAGATCCCGGATCACCGCCACAGAGACGGCGCATACGATCAGGGATACCAAAAGCAGGATCTCAAATACTTTCATTCTGCGCATCCTCCTTTCCGGTTCGCGGATTCCGGGCTTTCCTTTTCTGATGCCTCGGTTTCCTCAGCTTCCGTCCCGCCGGCCGCGTCCTCCGCCTTCTCTCCCATGCGGATCACGCTGATCTCGCCCAGGTTCGGATTGGTCATCGCCTCCAGGCGGCTGATCATATGTCCGGAAACCGGCGACGCCATCCAGAAGAACAAAATCACTAAAAACAGCTTCAAAGAATCCATCGTAAACCCGCGCATAACCATGAGTCCCAGGAAAATGAACAGGACTCCAAGAGTATCCCCCATAGCCGCCGCGTGCATACGGTTTAAGGCTTTTTTGAATTTCTGAACGCCGAATACGGCCAGCACCTCGAAAAACATCCCCACAAGCAGAAGTCCGGCCACCGCAAAGAAGCGAATCCATTCTCCGACCATCACTGCACCTCCTTCGGCTGCTCTTCGGCTTCTGTCTTAAGTGCCGCGGTCCGGGGCGGAAGTCCCGCCGCTTCCGCGGTCTCCCCGGTCTCGGCTTCCGCGGCCTCCCCGCTTCCGCCTTCCGCGGTCTCCCCGGTCCCGGTTTCCGCGGCCTCCCCGGTTCCGGCTTCCGCGGTCTCCCCGCTTCCGGCTTCCGCATTTCCGCTCTCTTCCTGCCGGCGCAGATTGTCCTCCACAGCCCCCAAATTCGCCTTCATGTTCTTGCGCTGCAGATACACGCCGGTGTAGACCTTGCAGAGCACGACCACGCCCAGGAAACTGACCATGGCGTAGATCAGGCACACATCCACCAGATAGCTCTCGTCCAGAAAAAGCGACAGGATAGCAATCAGCATGATAATGATCGTGCCGATCATATTGACCGCGATGACCCGGTCCGAGATCCCCGGTCCCAGCACCGAACGGATCATACTGACAATAATCAGAATTCCAAGCACGATCATCGTGCCCGCCAGAAGCATTTCATAAGCATGTCCAAGCATCACCGTTTCGCCCCCTTCGCTTCCATTTCCCGGAGAAGCCGGACGAAAACGGAATCGTCAAGCCCCTCGGCCAGCTTCCTGTCCAGACAGTGGACGCAGAAGGTGTTCCCCTCCACGGAAACCGTGATGGTCCCCGGCGTCAGCGTGATCGAATCCGCCAGCACCGCCCTGGCCATATCGCTTTTCAGATCCGTGTCAAAATACGCCAGCGCCGGTTCCGGCTCCATATCCGGCGACAGAATGATGCCGAGCACCACGATGTTGGCCTTCACGATCTCCTGCACCAGCACCCAGAGATATCGGACCATCATCGGAAACAGCCTGAATACAGTGAGTTCCGCCTGCACGCTGTAATCCATGAAACGGCACAGAAAGAAAAAAAGCGCGGCTGACAAGACGAGCCCGAAAACGCATATTTCCAGCGTTATCTTCCCGTTTAAAATCAGCCACACCGCAAAAATCAAAATAAACATATCGCCGCATCTTCTTTCTCAAATGTTCGGCAATCATTATAACCCGGTTTCCGGGGAAATACAAGCCTTCTTTTTCCGGATATCAAAACAGATCGATTCCCGTCGATTCCGGATGCCGGGCGGCTTAAGCGGAGCCGCCGCGCGAAACGGCGATGGAGAACGTATACTCCTGCCCTTCCCGCACATGATAGGTTTCCCGAAAGCTCCCCTGATTGATGCCAAGCTCCACATAGTTGGTCGAAGAATCAAAGAGAATCGGCGCCCCTACCGGTACAAAGCCAAAGGATTTCGCGTAAAGCACCTCTTCGTCAAAATACACCTCGCCCCTGTACGCCAGCCGCACCTGCAGCCGGTCCCCGTGGGCGAAGCCCGCCTTCTGAAAGTCCGCGGAAAGCACATTGAGCGCGATGCTTCCGAAGGGGTCGCTGACGCTGCTCACAAAGCCCGTGACCTTCCCTTCTTCTGTCCAGGCCCTGATCAGCTCCTGCTCAAAGAGAACGATGTCCTTTACCGGGTAAGCCGGTCCCACCTCCCCGAATGTGATCACGCCGGCCGCCAGTCTGGCCGCGGTATAGGCGAACAGATCCCTTCCGTGGAAAACCGAGATCTGCTCCGTGCCGGGATAGCGGTTGACCGTCTCGTCGATCTCGCGGATCTGCCGTACGCCGACTTCATAAAACACATGGGTCAGGGTGCCGTTATCCGGCGTCACCACATAATTGCCGTCCGAAAGCAGGGCCACGCTGGCCTTCCGATCCGTCCCCACGCCCGGATCCACGACAGAGACAAAGACCGTCCCCTTCGGCCAGAAGGGTTCCACATAGATCAGTTCCCGTGAAGCCGCAAGAATATTATACGGTTCGATCTCATGGGTAATATCTACGCATTCCAAAGTCGGATCCACCTGCTTGCAGACCCCGCGCATGGAGGCCACCGCCCCCCAGCTTAAGCCAAAATCCGTCTGCCATACGATACACGGTTTCATCAATATTTCTCCTGTCTTCCGGCGCCGGGAACGCCGCCGTTACGCGTCCTCGCCATCTGCCGCTGCAGAAGCGCGAGCTGTTTCATGGTTTCATAATAGATCTCAAATGCCTTTTCGCAGTCCGCAAGCGCGATGCTTTCATCCGCCTGATGGCAGAGATTTTTCATATCGGCGCTCACAGGGCCGAAGGCCACGCAATGGCCGAAAATCTTGCTGTACGATACGCCTCCGGAGACCACCGGTTCCGCCAGATCCCCCGTCTTCTCCCTGTAGACCTTAAGCATCGCCGCCACATACGGGTCGTCCTTTTCGTTCATCGTAGGCACGGAATCATAATCCAGCGAGACCCGCAGGGCGCAGCGCGCGGAAAGCCTTTCGGTCAGTTCCCGCGCATGCAGGCCGAACGGATACCTTCCGTCCACTTCTCCGTAGCAAGCGCCGTCCCGAACGCGGAAAACGCCCAGATTCACGGTAAAATCCGTATCGGCGCCTTCCGGGACTTCCGCCCACGCCCGTCCGTAGGGATCCGCAAAGCAGCGGTACAGATTATCCGCCAGCGGATCCACCTCCCGAAGCAGGGCAAACAGATCTACGGCGGCACTGTGGCCGTCCTCCGGCTTGGATGCATGGGCCGCCCGCCCTCTGACCTCAACCAAAAGCGCTCCGTCCTTTTCTTCCATGCTGCCGTCAATTTCCAGTTCCCGCATACGAGCCCTCAGACTGTCGGCGGCGACGCCTTCCAGCACCGCCTTCGCCACAGGCGGGATCACATTGCACTGCACGCCGCAGTCCATGGACCGGACCGGCCCTTTATAAGATCCGGAAAGCCGCCACATCAGCGCCCCCTTCTCTCCGATCGCCATAGGGAAGCAGCCGTCCGGCGTAAAGGCGAAATCCGGAAGCCCCGCCCGGGATACATAATGGATCATGTCGTCCATCGTCCGCTCTTCATCGCAGCCGTAGACGAGCCGGAGACTTTTGCAGGCGGGAAAATGTTCTTCCTTCAGCCGCTTAAGCGCCAGATACGCGAGGTAAGCGGAGGTCTTCATATCCTGGGTGCCCCGTCCGTAGAGACGGCCTTCAAGAATCTCACCGCTGAACGGATCCCCGCTCCAGCCGGTTCCCGGCTCCACCACGTCCAGGTGGGAAACCACGTCGATCCGGCCGTCCTCCTGGGGCCCCGGCGGGTACGCCATCGCTGTCTGTCCGTCCTCCCGCGGCCCAGGACAGACGGCGATGGCGTGCCCGTCGTATTCCAGCACTTCAAAACCGTCCGAAAGGGCCAGCTGCCGCATATAATCCAGCGCGGCAGCCACCCCTTTTCCATAGGGCATATCAGCGCCCGCGGACGCCGCGTCATAGACGGACGGAATCCGTATAAGCGCCTGCAAGCCCCCGATATGCTTTTCAAAATAAGTCCGCAATTCTAAATCCATGGAGCCCATACCTCATGCTGCGCGGGGAAAAATACCCTGCCCGCGATCACCGCGACCGCGGCGAGGGCAACCAGCAGATAAAACACTTTCATCTTACGGTCATTCGGCGTCTCCTCATGCTCCGAATAATAGGTCCGCTTTTTGCCGCGGCCGTACCCGCGCAGATCCATGGCGTTGGCGATATTGCTCACCCGGTCGAAGGAGACGATGATGAGCGGTACCAGGATGACCACATTCTGCTTCAGACGTTCGATGACGCCGGTCTTCTTCGGATCCAGCTCCATTCCCCTGGCCTGCATGGAGATCTTGATGTCACTGAAATCCCGGGATATCTCCGGAATGTAGCGGAACGCGATGGATACCATCGTCGCCACCTTATACGGCACCTTGATGGCATACAGTCCGGCAGCCATCTCGCTGGGCGTTATGGACTGGATAAATACCAGCGACACCAGAAACGAGGAGATGAACTTCACAAAACGCACCATAAAGAGCCACAGCGTCTCCGCCGACAGGCTGTAGCGGTCGGTAAAGCGGACCAGAAGCGTTGCGCCTCCAACGATATCATTTCCGTAATCCGGCGAAACGATCCATATCAGAAACAGGTTGAACAGGTTCATTAACGCCACAAAGCCCATCAGTCCCAGAATCAGCCGCCAGTTTGGCTTAATAGAGATAAGCCCGATGATCCCCAGCACCAGCACCGGAAGAACGATGCGGATGTCCCAGGTGGCGACCAGCAGAACGATCAGGCCCAGAAACAGTCTGACCTTGGTCTTTCCCGTCAGTTTATCAAGAAAGGTGTCTCCGGGAACCACGCTGATAAAAAGCCGCTTACTTAGATCCATTTTCCCGCTCCTCCCTTTCTCTCTCTATAAAATGACGAATAAAGGCTTCCGGATCCACCCCTGTCCGCTTCGCCAGCGTGACGAGGGAAGTCTGCTTTAGGTTGGCCTTCTCAATGATCTCGCTGTCCGACAGCACCCGGAATACGAAATCGTCCGCGATGCATCTGCTGTCCGCAAACACGATCGCCCGGTCCGTATATTCGATGGCCAGGTGCATATCATGCGTGATGAACAGGATCGTCACCTGATATTCCTTATTCAGATGATCCAGGAAATTCATGATCTCCGTATAATGGTAATAGTCCTGGCCCGCGGTCGGCTCGTCCAGAATGATGATATCCGGCTTTAACGCCAGGATGGAGGCGATGGTCACGCGCTTTCTCTGTCCGTAGCTTAGGGCTGACACCGGCCAGTTGCGCATGGCGTAAAGCCCGCACATCTTGAGGGTCTCCTCCGCCCTCTGCCGGATCTGCTCTTCCTCAAATTCGTTCAGCTCCAGCGCCAGGCGCACCTCATCCATGATCATATCCTTCACCAGCATCTGGTTCGGATTCTGCATCACATACCCGATCAGACGGCCGATCTCCCGGATGGTCAGGGCCGTATAGTCCTGCCCGTTTACCGTGATCGTACCCTTCTGGGGCCGGATGATGCCGCAGAGCATCTTCGCCATCGTGGACTTTCCAGCGCCGTTCTTGCCGACAATGGCGATCCGCTCGCCTCTGTGGACTTCAAAGGAAACGTCGTCCAGAACCTTGCGTTTGTCATAGGAGAAATCCACATGATCCACCTTCAGAAGAAGCTCTCCCCGCGGAGGTATTTCCACCGGTTTGGACGCCTTCATCTCGTCCAGGATCGCCTGGCGGTAGGCCGGGATATCCAGCTCCTCAATATTATCCAGATGCGCGTTCTCCCCAAAGCGGATGCCGGCATTCTTCAGGGCGGATATGTATAACGGTTCCCGGATGCCGTGTTCCTTCAAAAGGCCGGTGCGCAGAAGCTCGTCCGGCGTAGAATCCAGCTGAATGCTGCCCTCCGACATCAGGATAATGCGGTCCACGTGACGGTAAAGCACGTCTTCCAGCCGGTGTTCAATGATCAGCACCGTCTTTCCCTGATCCCTGTGGATGCGGTCGATCAGATCCACGGCCGTCATGCCCATGGCCGGATCGAGAGCCGCCAGCGGCTCGTCAAACAGAAGCACCTCTTCCTCGTCATGAAGAATGCCCGCCAGGGCGACCTTCTGCTTCTGCCCGCCGGAAAGCTGGAAAGGTGGATTCATCAGGAAATCCTCCATTCCTACGATAGCCGCGGTGCGCTCCACCTTCGGCAGCATCTCCGGCCTGGGCATCGCCCGGTTCTCAAGGGAAAAAGCGATGTCCTCGCCCACGGAAAGGCCGACGAACTGGGCGTCCGTATCCTGCTGTACCGTTCCCACATGACGGCTGATCTCAAAAATACTCGAATTTTTGTTCTCGACTCCCGCGACCGTTAAAGACCCTTTGATCTCTCCCTTATAGGAAAAGGGAATCAGGCCGTTAATGCAGTTAGCGAGTGTGGATTTTCCACACCCGCTAGGACCTAAGATCAGAACCTTCTCGCCCTCGTACAGGGTCAGATTGATATTTTTTAATGTCGGCGCCTTCTGCGTTTTATAGCGGAAGGTATAGTCTTGAAATACGATAATCGGCTTTTTCATGCTTCCATCCTGCCTTTTCGGGGGGTTCAGGCTCTGCTCACAGACAGGTCCTTAGTCTTCTGCACTCAGGTTCGTCTTCTTGGCGTTGCGCTTTGCAAGCAGAATCAGAACCGGAACGCCGATCACGATCTGCACCAGACCATTGGATACCACGGCCGAAAATGCCTGTGCCCAGGTAATGGTCAGCTCCTGAGAGTAGAACAGATAGGTCAGGATCGGGGTTACCACGCCGAAACCGATCAGGTTGCCCAGAACGACGCAGATGACGTAGCAGATCATGTGCTTCACCTGGAAAATGCCGTCCTCAATCCTCGCGCCATAAAGCGGAAGCAGGCCGACAAAGAAGCCCATGACGAAGTTGCCGATGGACCAGTCAAACCAGAAGCCCCAGCCGCCGATCAGATCCGCCAGCACATTGCCAAGGCCGGCAGACAGCGCCGCGGGAAGCGGTCCGAACAGTCCGGCCACTACGGCCACCACGATCATCGCGGAGCTTAAGTTGGTGTTGGTGAACACGCGGATGCCGCCGAAGTTCATCAGCACCGCAAACAGGGCCGCGCCGATCGCGGTACCTACGATGGTCTTGGTATCCCAGGTACCAAGAAGCAGCTTACCGATACTCTTTTTTTCTTTTGACATAACAGTTAACCTCCATTTCCGCCTGTTTTACAGGGTAAGATAAAATGTTATCTATCTCCCACATGGAATCCCATGCAGAATACTGTGACTGCTGCCGGACACCGGCGTGCCGGCTTCTGCCGTCTTCTGTGGAAGGCGGGCGCGGGCTTCCTGCCGCCTTCCGTGGTAGGCGGGCGCCGACTCTACTTGCGAATCGAGATCCGCCAGTTGTTTCCGGTACCGATATTATAGGCCCGGGCGAAGCTCCCCTGATTGATCGCCACCGCAAGCCTGTTTAAGGAATTGACATACAGAATCGGCTCGCCGATGAACACATCCGCAAACGAATGGCCGTAAATGATCCGGTTCTGGTATACGGTCCTGCCGTCGCAGCTTATGGTGATCTCCGCGCGGTCTCCGTAAGCGATCCCCAGCTCGTCAAAATCCTCACAGCCGATGTTGGTCCACAGACTTCCGAAACGCACGTCCAGAACGTCAACGGTGCCTGTGATCCCGCCGTCCTCCTTTACAGGCAGAAGCAGCGGCAGTTCCACGATACTCTCCACCGGTACCGAAGGTCCTACTTCCTCATAGGTGATCTTCCCGGATGCCAGCCTGGCGCCGCTGAACACATAGACGTCTCTCCCGTGGAAGGTATACGAGCGTTCCGTGTGCGGTCTGCGGTTCACCACCTCGTCGATGGTACGGACCTCCTCGATCCCGAATATCTGCTTCACATGGGTCAGCGTACCGTTATCCGGCGTCACCACATAGTGGCCCCCGGTCGTTCTGGCCACAATGCTTCTTCTGGTCGAGCCGACGCCGGGATCCACGACAGACACAAAAACAGTCCCCTCCGGCCAGTACGGCACCGCCTGAATCAGCCGGTAGCTTGCCTCCCAGATATGATACGGCTCGATCTCATGCGTCAGATCGAAGATCGGCAGCCCCGGACAAACCGTACGCGCCACGCCGTACATCGCGCACACCGCGCCGTCCGCCAGGCCGAAATCCGTCTGAAGCACCAATGCCTTTAATTCTCCACTGTCACGCATATATGATAAATCCTCTGACTTCTGTTAATTTTCCTGAAAACGCTCACCTTTCGCATAATAGCATATATTGACGGATACTGTCAAGAACTTCCCTGTATCATTATACCTTCATCGTCTTCCACTTCCCGCTCATGTACCGTCCGATAAAGCAGCTCATCCGCGCGACCCAGTCCACCACCATGGCGATCCAGACGCCGATAGCGCCAAGGCCCATTCCGACGCCGATCACATAGCTTAAGCCGATGCGGAAAATGATCATGGAGGCGATGGACACCACCATCGGGAACCGCACGTCGCCGGAGGCACGCAGGACGTTAGCCAGCGTGAACGCTGACGGCCACATGAGAATCGCGAAGCCGTCGTGAATCAGGATCAGGAAAAAGGACAGCCGAAGCGTCTCGTAGGACAGATTATAAAGGCGCAGCGTCAGCGGAAGCGACAGGATCACGCCGGCACAGCACAGACTGTTGATCAGATAGGTGATTTTCATCATCTTCTTCGCGTAATAGTCCGCCTGGTCATAGTCCCCGGCGCCCACGCACTGCCCGATGACCGTGATCATGGCCAGATTCATGGCCTGTCCCGGCAGCACGCCCATGCCGTCGAAATTATTGGCTACCGCGTTGGCCGCAATCTGCACGGTGCCGAAGGTAGCGATGATGCTGACCACCAGCACGCGTCCCAGCTGGAAGATGCTGTTCTCCACGCCGTTGGGAATCCCGATATGCAGGATTCGGCGGATCGTCGCGCCGTCCCAGCAGAGCCAGCCGCGCTCCAGATACACCTCAAGCCTCCGGTTATGCAGCCGCACGAACAGCACCACGCAGGCCACGATCCTGGAGATCAGCGTCGCCAGCGCCGCGCCTGCCACTCCCCAGCCCATGCCGAAGATGAACCAGGCGTTGCCGGCCACATTGATCAGGTTCATCACGATGGACACCTGCATGGAGATCCGGGAATTGCCCATGGAACGGAAAAGCGCCGCGCAGGAATTATATACCGCAAGAAACGGATAGGACAGCGCCGAGATCACCAGATAGACCAGGGCGTTTCTCATCACGTCCTCCTCGATGCCCCGGTAGAGCGTGTTCATAAGCGGCCGCCTGCATACGATCGCAAATACCATGATCACAACCGCAATCAGCGCCGTAATCACTAACAGCTGCCCCGCCGACCGCCTGGCCTCCCGCCCGTCTCTCCGCCCCAGATAGTGGGACGTGACCACCGCCCCGCCTGTGGCGACGGCCGCGAAGATATTGATGATCAGGTTGCTGATCATATCCACCAGAGACACGCCGGAGGTGGCCGCCTCGCCGGCGCTGGAGACCATCATCGTATCCATCATGCCTACGGTCACCGCCAGAATCTGCTCGATGATCAGCGGCCCGATGAGCCTTGCCAGATCCTGATTGGAAAACAGGTACGCCTCGCCTGTTTCCGTAACCGGATGCGGCCGGCCGTGATGATGGATGCGGTCGGGAGAGCCTCCTCTGTCGGGAAGCACCGCGCCCGCCCGTTTCTGATCTGTTTTCATAACATAGACCTTCTCTCTGTCTTTTCTGTACGCAAAATCAATATACACGCTTTTCCGCCTGTTTGCAAGTCTTGTATGACAGAAAAAGAGGCCGGCAAAAAGCGCCGGCCTCATGAAACTCCCCTGAAAATCCTAACTTTACCGATCCGTTTTCTATTCCACACGGGCCCCGTCCCGGCCTACGCGGTATGCGCCGACCGTCGTATTGGTCAGCATCGCTCCCCTCGTGCCGTTGGAAACCTCATTGAAATAATACATGCGGCCGCTGATGGACTGCCAGCCGACCAGCATCTTCCCCTTAAAACCGTCAGATATGGGATTCAGATAATATCTGCGGCCATCATCCGTGATCCAACCGGTCGCCATGGCGCGGCTCTCATCAAAGTAGTACCAATCGGTGGCATGGTTATATTCCAGATAATGCCAGCCGATATCTACCAGCGCGCCTTCCACGCCCTCCGCGGCTGTGTTGAAATAGTACCACTTTCCATCGAGCATGCGCCAGCCGATGGCCATCGCGCCTTCGGTTCCCTCTCCGGCCTTCGTCAGATAATATCTCCTGCCGGCCGCGTCGGTAAACCATCCTGTCAGCATATAACCGTCCGACCCGAAATAATACCAGTCGGTCTGCCCCTTATAGGTCAGCTTCTGCCAGCAGTCGGCCGCCCAAGCGCCGTTATCCATCTTATGTTTCCAGCCCTTGGCGTCCTGCGTCCAGTTACTGTCTTTGACGACAGGAACAGACGACGATACGCTCTCCGAACTTCCCGAAGAACCGGAGCTGGAACCGGAACTGGAGCTGGAACCGGAACTGCTGCCGGTCTGTCCCATCCGGAAGTTCTGGGAGGTCTCCCTCATCTCCTGTATGGATTCCGTACCTTTACCGGCGTTGACGTTTCCGTCCGCACCTTTCCTACGGAACTCGGCGGCAATCGTGTTGACCGTTCCGTCTTTCTTGGCTTTACTGGCGAAGGTCTGGCTGCGGACCGTGATTCTGGTACTGCCGCTCTCAACCGTGTAATCCGTTCCCTCGGTCAGCGGCTCGCCGTTCAGGAATACCTTTCCGGTAAACTCTTCCATCACGCCGGCCGAGACAAAAAGCTGGTCGCTGGGAGCCGCCAGATAGAAGTCATACCCTCCCATATCCTGACCGATATGCTCCTCCAGCGCATATCCGGCATCCGTCTCCTTATAAACATTCTCGTTCGTGTTATCCTTCACGGTCAGGGTCAGCTGTTTCCTGGACGGTGTGAACTGCGCCACGCTGAAACCGTTGTCCGCCGCGTTGGTCCGCTGATAGCTGGCCGTTATCGTTACCGGGAATTCGCCGGTTTCCTTCGGCACTCCGTAAATCTCGCCGGTCGTCTCATACATCCGAACGCCTTCCGGCAGCTTTCCGCTCTCCACTTTGAATGTGACCTTGTTCCAATCGTACATATTGTCCGTCATAACAAGGTAGGAATACGGAACGTACTTCACCGCGTCGTCGAGCGCGTCCGTCACAATGATCGGATTACCGGCATAACCGGTCAGATTGATCTCGACCGTCTTGCCCGCTCCTGAAATCACCAGTGTACCGCTGATCTCCCCGCCTTTGCTGTTCGGGTCGGGAAGAAGACGGATTTTGGCCAGATTATCCGATTTTCCGGAACTATAGTACCAATTTGTCGCTTTTAAGGTTCGGTGATCCCCGCCGACAGTCCAGTAATCGTCCAGGATCACGTTCTTGGCGTCAACAAGCTTTACCTCAAGGTCTGTAATATCCCTGCTTCCGATATTGGCCAGCAGGATATCGTGCCTGTTCTCAAAATACTCGGTCAGGAAGACCTCTCTCGTATTGCCCTCCGCATCGTCGGGATGCTGATCCGGATAGTTTACAAACAGCTCCGGGCCGGCCTCCGACTTTTTCTTCACCGTCACATAGTAGTTCTTTATATTGCCGCCCGTAAAATGCGCGGTCAGCAGCACCGGACCGTGCGAAAAATCAAGCTCCGTCTGCCCGGATACAAGCACCGTGGAACCGGTCTGGATCGTCACATTGTCAGCCTTATAAAATTGCAGCTTCACTTTGGTAAGATCAACGGTACTGCCGTATTCGTCATCAACAAGCAGCGTCTGGTAGCCATAGCCATACAGGGTGTCGTAGGTCGTATCCTCATCATTTTCTACACAATACGCATAACCGCCCTCTACGCCTGTTACACGGAACCATGGATCCTCTCTATTTACCACAGGGTCGCTGCTGTAGGGCGTTCCGCTTAAGCTTTCGCCCCTGACATAAATATAATAACTGCCTATCGTATTGTCCTTATATACTACGGTAAAATACTTCGATTCATAATTCTTAAAAGCGATCTTATATCCATAAGGCGCCTTGCTCCTGTCGGACGGCATTACAAGCGAGGTGATGTCCGCCGCATTCTGAACATCCTCCAGGGTCTTATAGCGTCCCTCCACGATCTTGCTGATCGTGGCCGACGCACTCGCATCCAATATGTAGTAATACTCGGCATCCCCCGAATAACCTTCATCCAGAATATACCCGGTATACATAATGCTGGACGAAGAATCACTATAATCTACCTGTACGCCGTTCGGCTTCTGAGAGGTATCCAGCGTATGGAACACTCTTTGTTTTCTTTCAGAAAAATTAGTATAATCCACAATATCTTTCATCACGCTGCCGTCCGGCGTATAGATGGAACCCTGCGGCAAACTGCTGTCGCCCGGAAGGACGGTAAAGATCATTCCCTCATATCCGAGTATCGCCTTCGATACGGTATCCCGATAGACAATGCCAAAGAAATTGTCCGCCTGCAGCGCCGTTTCCTGACTGACCGGTTTAAAGCTGCCTGAAAGCCTGGAACTATAATCGGACAGATCCTCAGTCAAGGCCTTTGCACTGTCGAGTCCCGCCTTCGGATTCTTTAGATATGCCAAAAGATCCTCAATCCGATAGACCTCCGCAGAAATTTTATCGGAATAATTGTACACGCCTGTTGACATCCTCAGTTGATAAGAGGCTGCCTCCTGGTAAGCGCTGTCAGGAATGTAAAAATTCACCGCTGTTACCGGAATGTCAGCGTCTACAGTAATGGCGGAAGCGGACTCCGTCAAAGATGTACACTCAATCTCCTGTCCTCCGCTCTCAGGATATAAATAATAAGAAAACAAGGACTCGTACTCGTTCGCCAGAATAATCTCAATGCGATACAGAACCGCATCATAGTCCAGCTGCTCTCCGCTGCCGATCATAATTTCCAGCGTATAGGATGAATTATATCCGTTTCTGTTCACGACCGACAGATCAACAGTATCGTCAAGCCCTGCTTTCTCTTCATAGTCGTCCGACAGATGATAGGAGGGATCCCGGGTCCCTTCCGCATCGCTGGTTACGTAGAGGTTTACTAAAATCTTCTTCCCCGCCACATCCGGCATCTCGATCTTTGCTCCATCATCGCCTATCAGATTTCCCAGAATCGTCCGCAGGGAAACGGCCTTCAGCTGCTCATCTGACAGTTCTCTCAGAATCAGGTAAGCATATGTCGTCTGAATATTCAAAAGCGACATCACCGCGGGCTTCTGCGACGCATCAGAACCTGTCGCCAGCGAAATCCCAGCGACTTCCTCTTCCAGTTCGTCCTCCGCTTTCGTCTCCTGCGTTTCTTTTGTCTCCGGCGTTTCCTCCGCTTCTGTTTCCTGCTTGGCTTTCGTTTCCTGCTCCGCTTCTGTTTCCTGCTCTGTTTCCGTTTCCTGCTCGGCTTTCGTTTCCTTTGTCTCCTCCTGCTTCTCTTTTGTCTCCTGCTTCCCCTCTTCTGTCGACGCGACAGACTCGGTGGGGGCCGCCGCCCTGACAGGGATTCCCGGATTCAGACCGGATCCCAGCACCAGAGCCAGCGTCAACACAAGCGAAAGTTTTCTTCTGATACCGCTCATATCCTTTTCTCCTTCTGCTTCTTTTTCAGATCGAAGCACGATCCTTCTCTTATTATATCTCCAATAATTCTAATAGGCAAGTATTAATTCTATTGGAATTATTTTTGTTTTTCTCATTTTCTCCCACGCGCCATCGAAATTAACTCATCGATCCCATAAATACGGGATTTCCGCACATTGCCGGTCGGATAATCGAAATACAGTTCGCCATCATACACATCGCAGAGGTACGGCAGACTGGCCAGCACCCCGCACTGTCCATCCAGCAGCTGACCGTAACAATACCCGTCTGCCGTCACAAACTGGACAACGATATCATCTCCGCTCTGCGTCACATAAGTCAGATAGGCATCCTGATCAAGCTCCCGCACCAGCCGTCCGCTTTCAATATCATAAGCTGCCGGCGTTCCGTGAAGCGGCGAAGTGATCCGCAGGCTGTCCGTCGTAAATTCCTCGTACATACCCTCCGCAGGCGCCTCCCCGCTCTCCACGGAAAGCAGAGACCCATCCTTTGCGCTGTACGTCCTGATTCGCCCGTCATTGTAGATTACCTGCAGGCAGGAACCGGTCTCTTCCCTTCGGTACTGCTGATCGTAAACCTGCCCGGCGTCCGGAATATCGACCTCCGCAATCAGCCTGCCGTCCATTCCGTACACCCGGAACTGATCGTAGGAAAACAGCATAACCGTCTTTTGATCGGCGCTGATTCTGGCCTCATCATGCGCGTAGGACGAGTCATAAGAAAATACCTGAGCCTCCGGATAATCGACATATTTCATCACCCGCACTAACGGTGAATCCATACTGCCAATCAGCGCCGTCCCCTCCGCCAGCTGAACGAAATCGCCTCCGAATTCCTTCGTGTGGCTGGACATCAGATTGGCGCGGCTGTCATAAAACATAAATTTGTCCCCGGAGGTGATCAGCGTGTGCTCTCCGCCTCTGGCGAAGCGCAGTATATCATCCGAAACCGTAACAAGCGGCTCCTGTTCCCCCGTCACCGGATGAATCTTCACCAGCAGATTTTCCGTCTGCACATAGATGCCGGTCTCATCCGTCTCCACGCCGAAGGCTTTTCCGGATTCGAAGCCTCCGGTCTCCTCCTTTTTCACCGTATCGATCACACTGAATACGGAATCTCCGGGCGTCGTCGCAGAGAACGCAAAATACTTCTGATAGAAGCCCCCTTCGAAATGGCTGTAGCCGGAACCTGCCTCGTAAAGAATGATCCCGTCATCCGGATGTTCCAGATCAAACACCTCCAGCGAACCGTCTGAGAAGCTGGCCCCCAGAAGCGTGCCGTCCTCGTTCATCGCCCACAGATTGTCGCGCGGATTCGCAAAGATATCATTCACCGTCACACTCTGCCGCCGCCCTCCAAAATCGACCGTAGAAACCACGCTTCCGTCCGCCGTATCATATATGCGGGCCTCCGTCTCATCCCGGTATACCGCCGCCGCCCGCCGTCCGTCCCCGGACAGGGCGATGCTGGTCGCGGGAGCGCCTGTCCACAGCACCCGGTCCGCTGCGATATCATAGGCTGTAAGCCCCTCCGCCCCTGCCAGCAGAACCGTATCCGAATCCAGATACCGGGCCTCGCTGAGCGCGGACTCCGCGGCCGGGATCGTCTTCCGGATCCGGGCCGTCTCCGTATCGACAACCGCCGCCTCGTACGCATAAATGCACACCGCCGTCTTTCCATCCGGCGAAATCTCCATCATAAACGGCGCGGACGGCAGATTGACGGCACCACTGGTCTTGTAGCCGTCATAGAGATCGTATACCGCCAGCGCGTCTGTCAGCGCGCTTTGCGCTTCCGCCGTATAAGGCGGCTCCAGGAAGCTTCCGGTCCTCTCCGGAAGCGCCTGCAGCGCATACCGGACGGCCAGCGCGGAATCCCCCGCCTCCAGCGCGTTGCGGGAGTACTCGGAAAGCTTCAGCCAGTTTTCCGTGGTCTGCATACGCTTAAGACCGACGAACGCGGACGCGGCCCCGACAACGAAGATCAGCGCAGACAAAGCGGCCGCAGCCCAGTTTCTCCTCTTCATCCGCTTCACCCGCGGATCGTTCTCCCACAGATGAGTGAAATCATAGAGCATCTCCGCAGCCGTCTGATATCTGAGATCCGGGTTAGGGTTCATGGCCCTCGTAATGATCTTTACAATCTGCGGACTGAACTCCTTCTCCGAAAGCGACTCTACCTCCAGAGCACTGCGGGCAGGCCGCCTGCCGCTCAGCAGATGGTACAGCGTAGCCCCAGTGCTATAAATATCGGAACGCACATCAGGAACCACAACCTTCTTGCGCATGTTCGATGAACTTCCGGTCAGACCGGAGGATTTCCCGGCATAGACCCCTGCCGCCAATGCGTCCAGGTATCTGGACACGGTGATTGTGGCGTCGCCATCCGTCGCTTGGGGCGCGGTTTCCGTAGCACCCGGATCCACCGTGTTGTCCGCATCGGTGGAAAAATCCAGTCCGTAATGCTCCGGCGAAGCATAACCGGCGCTGCAGCCGATCTGATTCTCCTCTCCGATTGCCAGCGTAATGTTAAAATCGATCAGACAGATGTCATTGTTGGGCCGGCGCATCAGATTGGCCGGTTTGATATCGCTGTGAACATAGCCTCTAGGCGGATCCCCATGTGTCGGACTATGCAGGTACTCCAGAGCTTCAAGAAGCTGGACCGCCCACTTGATCACCTGGGGCTGGGGATATTTCTCTCCGCGTTTTAGCGGTTTATCTAGACTTTCGCCGTCTATATAGTCCATGACCGTATAAACTGTGTCATTCTCCACAAAGAAATCGTATACCGAAGGTATATATGGATGGCTCAGATTCTTAAGAACATCCACCTCACGACGCAGAAGATCCTCGCGCGTCGTAAGTTTCCGCTTGTCCGCTTTTAAGACTACCTTCTTGTTCAGGCGCAGATGGTTCGCCAGATATACGTTTCCGCCGCCTCCGGCACCAATCTTCTCCAGCACTTCATAAGTCGAAGCTATTATCTCCGCCATGTCTCATAGTACCTCCGCCTGTTATTTCTTCTTTCCCTTGCGTTTGCCGGGTCCTTTCTTCCTTTCGCCGTACTCCGAGTCCAGACGTGCCCTCAGCCGCGTCTTCGCAATCTGTGAGAAGCAGAAATACAGAAAGGACAGCAACAGGGCTCCTCCGGCAGCGGTAAGTCCTCCATAAAGCAACATCTCATCTGTCAGCCAATCCATGTTTCTGTCCCCTCCCCTATCGCCCGTATCGTTATAACCGAAATATTATCTGTCTCGCCCCGATATTTATTTAAATCAATCAAATATTCTTCCTGCTGCTTCATTTCCTGTTCGCTCATGATGTCAGCCAAAAGATACTGCTTAAGCTCTTTCTCGGTAATCTTGTGGCGGAAGCCATCTGAGCAGAGCACATACGCGGCGCCCGGGCGCACATCACCAAAGAACAGGTCTGGCTGTACTGTATCCATAACACCCACGCATCTGGACAGAACATTACGGATCGGCGACTGCTCCGCCTGTTCCGGCGTGAGATTCCCCAAACGAATCTCCTCTGCTACCAGGGTGTGATCCTGCGTCATCTGAATGACCTGTCTACCGATCTCGTAAGCGCGGGAATCGCCAATATTCAACAGATAATATCTGCTCTGCGTCAGAAGCAGCGCAGTTACGGTAGTTCCCACCCGACACTGATTCTGAAGTCCGTAGGCATGAAGCCAGCTGTTTTTAACGGCGATCAGATCGGTCCACTGCTTCCGGATTACATGATCCTGAATTCTGTCTCCGAAAATGGCGGGAAGCTGCTCGTACATCCAGTCGGAGAACGCGCTCACCAGAAGGGAACTGGCCAGCTCCCCATAGGCCAGGCCGCCCATACCGTCGCACAGCACAGCAAATGCCATCGTCCCGTTCGGCGACTCGAACCTGCGCGCAAAAAGACTATCCTGGTTAATCTGTTTCTTAATTCCTACATCCGTCGAAGCCGATACCCAGAAGTCCATACGCGTCACCTCTAAAATAGTCTGAATTCAAATTCTTCATTCGAGAGACTGATGTGCGCCGCGTGCGTCAGCTTTACCTCAGTTCCGGACGTAATCTCCATTCCGTTGACATATGTGTGGTTCTTCGAATTATCGTCCACAATGAAATACTCTCCGTCCCTGGACACGATATGACAATGGCTGCGGCCCACGCTTTTATTGTTGCTGACCACATAGTCGTTATAGCTCTCATCCCGACCGATCCTGAATAATTCTCTCTCGATGGGAATTCGCTCGTTGTTCGACTGCCGGATCAGATGCGGACGGATCTGCTGGCCCGGATCATTGAAACGTGTGACCGTGTCGTCAGATTCCCCGTCACCTTCTCCCATATAGACGGTATCGCCGAAATCAGCATCTGCCGTCATGAACTGAGGAGAAGACATGCCGCTTCCCGGTGCGGGGGATACCGGCATGGACATACTCGGACGCACTCCCTGACCCGCGTTCCCTGCCGCGGGTTGCGGCGGCACAAACATAGCTAGATGCACTGCTTGACCTGCACTTCCTACTGCGGACTGCGGTGACACAGATATGGCTGGGTGCGCTGCCTGACCTGCGCTTCCTGCTGTAGGATCTCCGGGCTGTCCGAGAACCGCGTAACCGGACGCCGCCTCCGGCGCTTCTTGCCGACCTGGAACCGCATAGCCGGGTACCGGCTGTGACTGAACCGCAGCCTTCTTTTTACCTTCCGCCTTGCCACTCTTCTGTTTCGCACCCGCCTGCTTGGCTTGCTTGGCAGCTTCTTTCTGGGCTTTATATATGGCGGCGTTATCCTTGTTATAATGCTGAAGCAGATAGAAGAGACTGATCTTCTCCTCTCCACCGCCTGCCGCGGCAGGCGGCGGCACGGCCTGTGCGCAGCTGCCCGGCGCCTGCGGCATATTAGGAATATTAAAGCTGGGCGTTACCGCAGGCTTCGGACTCCCCGATGGCTTTGATGCCGCGGTCTTTTGAGTCTGCCGCGGAACCGACTGGGCAAGCTGAGGCGGCTGTTGGTACGCCGGACCAGGCTGAGCTGCCTGCTGATACGCCGGCCGTACAGACGGCTGGGCAGGCTGAGGCGAAACCGGCTGAGATTGCGCCGGCTTCTGCTGCGGCTGAGATACTGCCGGCTGAACAAACTGTGCTGCCGGCATTACCGACTGCTGGTACACAGGCTGCGGTGCGGACTCATTCTGAATTTCTTTGATCAGTTCAGCAAAATTCGGCACTGAAAACGTGGGCGCGCTGTTCAGATAGCTGAGTATCTTTGCCACATAGCTGCAGTTTTCTGTCTGATCAAACTGAGTACTAAACATGATATTCTTGAAAAAGGCCCCTACATCCGTATGTACCCGGTTCGCAACTGACACCGGCAAACAGATCAGAACCGTATCGCAAGATGACACTTCCGCGAAAATATAGTCCAGATCCAGCAGAAGCGAATCCGAATCGATCATATAGTCCTCCGCGTTCAGCAGCGCATTCACAACCCCCTGGAATACCCCCAGAAGCCTCTTTTTATTGACGATCCCGGTAAACAGCTGACTGACCGGAATCCGAGAGGATACGTTGTACTTAATGTACTGTTCCGCGTTCATCTGCATAAAGATTGCAGACACAAGCCCTGAGATATGGTTATTTGTAATCATTCCTAGGCTCATGGTGTCCAGAGTCTCCTCCGGCTCCAGTGTGCACACGAGGTAAGTAGTGCTTCCCTGATTTTCGTAACTGAATCTGCTCATGGTCCTTCTCCTCCCCTATTCCCATAATTTCGAACAGGCTGACTGCTCAAAGCTCATTGTTCCAAGATTAAAAACCTTATACTCATATTCCAGCGTATACCTGACATTCACATAGATTTTGGATGATGCGACATGGGTCCCGGAAAAATCCAGCCCGTCCAGACCGTTCACCACATGGAACCGTTTCAAAATCCGATCCGCAGCCGCCTCGTCGCCGCCCGCCAGGTAAGCCACGAAGCGCGCCTTCACAACCGATCCGAGAAGTTCCGACTCGGCGCCGGCATTGCCGTACTCATCTGCCTCCGGGATCTCTCCCGGTACATAGAGACTGCCGTCCCATGTATTCTCATCGATCCCAAATGTCAGTGCCCGGGTCCATGGCATCATATTTACAAAACCCTCACCCGGCTCGTCACGTCCGTAGGAATCCTGCGAAATATGATAGACCAGAGATATAAACTGTCCGACCGCTCCTGAATCCTGCACACTTTCACTGCCATACGGATCCAACGACAGGCTGTTGGTGGTAGCCAGCAGCACATGGGCGATCTCATTCCTCGCCTCAAACACAATGAAATAACTGTACATAAACAGCATCAGAAATAAAAATATCGTTACCGCTATGCTTGCCTCCAGCGACAGCAGTCCTCTCTCCGACCTTAACCTCTTCATCGTTTAATATCCTTTATATACAATACGTTTCTTGTTAAAGCCGATCGCCTCTTTGGTAATCGGGAAGAACTCATGCATCGTAAATGTGGCTTCCGTCCGGATGTACGTATAGCTGTAATCCAGATCGTACAGACCGTTTGAGGCCTCCAGCCCTGTATTATTGGCAATATTCTCCACAGCTTCCATCTCAATAATATCGCTCAGCCGCTCGATCATCGTAGTTGGCGATGTAAACACAAGCATCAAAAGGAACAAGGTTTCTGAATAGTCTACCGTGAAATACTTTCCCACATCCAGACCCGTATTCTTTTTCTTACTCGTGTCTTTGGGTATATCAACTTTGCCGAACGAGCCTTTCAGCTCCTCAGCGGTCGCCGTGCTCAGCGATATGCCTGCAAGCGCTTCCACCAAATCCACAATACCGGAAGGCGTCAGATAGATCTTCGACTTGATCAGACGCATCGCCGTGCCGTTTACCATCAGGATCGTATCTATAAGCGGCTCAGCCAGCACATAGATCAGCATCACGATCGGATAAGCGATCGTAGCCGCGGACGCTATAGCCTGTACCTCCGTATTCGTAAAGATCGGCACCAGATTGGAGACCAGCCTTACAAGATAGATGCATCCGAAGACAGCCGTCTGGTTCACGATCTCTGAGATGGAGCCGAACATAACGTATTCCTTCTCCGCTCCTACAAAGCATTTTTCATTTCCACCCGTCACAGCCTTATATATGCTCGTGATCAGGGCCAGCATATCCGTTATCTCACTGGACGGAAGGACAGAAGTGGGATCCTGGTCTCTCTTATTAAAGGATGTCCCTGTAAGTGCCGATCCGCCGTCATAAGTCATACGATCAGAAAGCATATAGTGGATGTATCCTGCTAACAGAATCTTACTCCCCAAACGCTCTGCAAAATTACTAAACAGACTGGAAAGGTACACAAAAATCCCGGAGATATTATTGACAATGGTCGTCACGGCGTTAAACATTTCCTTGAGCAGCTTGGCGAGCTCCAGAAAGCCGATTCCGCTCACCAGCTTTCCAATCCCGCCCGTGATCGTTGCGAAAGCGCTGAAAATATTCTCAAGCGCCTGGAACAAGTCGAAGCTGGAGGGCAGACTGCTCTCCTCAGCGGAGAAATCGCCGAAAAGCTCCTTGAAGTCCTGAGAACGCTCCCGGTCTTTTTTTACATCGGATCCCTCAAACAGCGGATACTCCGACCTCTTCTTGTTCTTGACTGACGGCAGACCGTGATACGTGTTATCATAGTAGCCCATATCGATCACAGCGCCCAACTTCTGGTCATAGATCGTTTTCAGAGAGAACAGCGCCTCGAAGAAACTGATGATCGTCTTGATCACCGTCCACACAGACGCTTTTACTGTCTGTGCGACAAATTCCTTCTCCGCCTGCTCTACCGCCTCTTTAGTCAGGAGTCCCTGCATTTCCAGATAATGGGCCGAACGGCTCACTGCCTCCATGGAACTAAACTCCGAGCTCCCGTCAGCCCCGGGGCTGATTACATCAGTCTTGTAGGAGTCGATCCTCGACTTCAGAGTGTTCAGCCCGGAAACAGCCGTCGAATAGATGCTTTTATCGAACTCGCCGATCTGATCATTCATCTCTTTCATACCGTTTGTGTAAGCCTGCTCACGGGCATCTACCACGGTTTCAATATTATCAAGTTGGGCCGCCTCGTCCTTCAGCCTGGCTTTTTCTTTCTTTACGTCCTCGCTGTCTGAACTGCCGGCCTTATCGTCCATCGCGTCCTGCCGTTTTTTATTGTCATTCTTCATTTCGCCCAGCACTCCCGTACCGAGCTTGGTAGTCGTTTCCGCGACCGAATTTGTGACCGACGTTATATTATCCTGAACGGTAGTCAGATCATCGTAAACGTTTTTCAGCTTGGGGGACAGTTCGCCTATCTTGGACGCATAAGCCGACCGGCTCTGCTCCGCCTTTGTCTGAAGAGTACGCAGCTGCGACTCGTAGTTTTGCTTCGTGTTATCGTAATTTTCCTTCGCGTCCTCAAGAGCTTTCAGATCTTTCTCGTTGTCCTCCTGGATCTTGGTGATCTGCTGCTCTAGCTCGCTGATCTGCTCGGAGTAAACTGACTCATCTTCCTCCTGAGACATCTCCAGATCGGTAATCTGCTGCTGCAGAAAACTAATCTGCGTTGCCGCCTCGGAAACCTTCGTATTCAGATTGTCGATCGTCTCCTGAATCGCCGCCAGTGCTGAATCCATCTCATTCTTCTTGGCATTATAAGCAGATACGCTCGATTCAAACGTGCTGTACGCGCTCGTATAATTCGTCTGCGCGGTCATAGCCTCATTGATGGTATCCTTCAGTTTGCCCGTGCTCTCCGCAAGCGACAATACGTTGTCAACCGTGCCGGCTCCTTCCGTGATAAAATCAAAGAACGAGCTGCCAGGAATCATATCCTCCAGATCACCCAGTATATCCTCCAGTCCAAGGCCATCCTCTACCAGTTTCAAAGGCACGCTGTATTTACTGTATTCCAGTACCTGATATGTCAGCACGTCCGGATCCGCCAGAGAATAGATCCCCTCCGACTCGCTTTCCGAGGTAACGTAAGTATTGCTCAGGGTTTTCAGATTCTCCCTCATATACTCCCTAAAGGTATCCGAGATCATCTTCGCCACTTCCTTCTGAGAGAGTTCGCCCCCGGATACCTCCTGGCTAAGGGCAAGCAGTCCGAACCGCTGGCGTAAGAATTTGTCGTAGGTACCAAGGGTCGAGTTCGACGCGTTGCAGAGCGCCTCATCGAATATGGCGACTGCGCTGCTTACACGAGCCGCGTTAATCAGACTTCCCGCAATCGTAGTAAACGGAAGCATCAAGATAGCCAAAAAAAGAGAAATGACTCCTCTGGTTCCATTGATAAATCTGTATCTGTGATAATAGCTGTTTTTCAGGATCCTCCCGATCCGGGCCAGTCTGCTCATGAACCGCACCTCACCGCTTTACATATATATGATTAAAAATATCCATGATTGAATTGATCATTTTCACAACCTTAGACGATATTCCTCCACCGCTTAACTGGAATTCCGCGAAATCCGACGTGTTCAAATAATCAATAATATCGGTACAGTCCGCCCTCGCGGTCGCCTCATAGGTTGCCCTGCTTTTCATGCCGAATATCTCCAGCCCGCTGCCAAAAGGCGTATTGAACGTACATACCGTATGCACTCTCACATGACGCCGCAGAGCGGAATCCGGAACCAGCTTCACCTCCACGGTTACGGAATCCTCATCGATTGTTCCCGCGAAATTAGTTTTCTTCAGCATATACTTTATGTAAGCTTCGGCCTTCGCCTGATTTACGTCCAGCATCTGTGATTCCCGAAATCCTCTGTACAGATCCCGGCTGGTTAAGTCTTCCTCCTCAATATATCCCATGACAAGATCACTTTCAGGATTGTTAAATGTAGCCGCCACCTTGGCCGCAGCGTCGTTCGTTACCGACGTTACCAGAAATCTCTGATAATAAAGGAATCCGACGCCCAGAATCCATACCAGAAGCAGCATGGTCAGAACGATGATAATCATTCCTTCCAGCATGACCTCTCCTTTGTCCTGCCCGATCTTCTTCGGCATACAATCCTCTCTCCTCTCAGAAGCGCAGCTTTATCATATAATAAAGGTCGTTCAGCGATCTGACAAAAGCCACTCCGTCCTCCGTAAAATAATCGGCCTCAAGGAACTGATAATCAATTACCAGCCTTCCCTGATGATCAATATAACCCCAGTGTGTCCCATCAGATACGGCGGCCAGTCCGTCAGAAAAGCTCTTTGCCTCCGCAAACTGCGGTTCTATCACCGTCTTTCCGTCTGCATCCATAAACCCCCATTTGCCGGAATCATCCTGAAACGCTATATAATCATTCAGAAAAACATCCGCCTTCCGCACGTTTAAGGACTTTACTTCTTCTCCCTTTGCGTTATACAAATTATATCTTCCATTCACGGAAGCAACCATTCTGTCACTGCAGGTATAATCTCCGTTCCCATACAGCAGGATATCATCAAAGCTCTGCCCGGATACCTGCTCTCCGTCCATTCCGATCAGCTTCCATACGCCGGAGGTCTGCACCGCGGCAATTCCATTCCTGTATGCGGACGCGTCCTCATAGCTGGCCGTGCCGTATGTACTGTCCTCACAGTTCAGATAACGCCATGAACCGCTCTCATCACATACCGGCAGAAGGCCGTCCGAAACAGCCCGCGACAAAGTAATCGGCTCCGCGACAATCGCCTGCACCACTCCGCTGCCGTCCACAATTCTCTGTCCCTTTTCGGAGACATAGAGAGCCGCCCGGTCATCGCTGACAGGACTTATATATTGATAATCACATTCGTAAAGCCATTCGGAATCAGGCCCCATAACGCCCCAGGCCTTCTCGTCCTGCAGCGTATAATATCCGTCCGGACTTCTGAAAAATGATTTATATTCTTTGTTCGACGCTGAAAAGGAATAATCCACCGTAATTCCTAATTCGGTCAGCTTCTCGCTTTTCGCTCCAGCCCGCTGCGACTTCGCGTACGCCGAATGGGCCGATTGATAATCAGAATTCTGCAGATACAATTCCATAAGCATTTCCCAGTAAGCAGCGTTCTTCGGATATATATCACAGGCCTCCGAAAGAGTGTCAGCAAACTGCCCCTTCGTCATAACGCCATCATTATAAGCAGCCTGCCCGGCCTCGATCCATGCGTCGCGAATCTCCTTATCCTCTTTCAGCTGAAGCGCTGACTTGTAGGATTCAGCCGCTTTCTGGTACAGGGAACGTGTCATATATTCCTCTGCACTCTCAACATATCTGTTATAGTCGGCTCCAATGTTTCCCACTCCCGCAAGCTGTACGGCCCAGGCGGCGCAAACCGCCAAGATCAGAACCACTGATAATGCTATCCGTATCTTCTTCATAATTCCAGTCTCGTTTTCTCTTAATATTTTGAAATAATTACCGTTATAAGATAACCAGCCAGTATAAACGGGCCAAAGGGAAGCGATTCCTTCAGTTCCTTCTTCTTTGTCAGAAAAAAATACACTGATAACGCCGAACAGAGCAGTATACCGAACAGAAGCGTTCCGTAAATCGTATATACGCCTCCAATAATAGAAAGCGCGCCTATCGTCTTAATATCGCCGAAGCCGATTCCATGATTGGTCAGGACGGAAGCACCTGTCAGGCACAGTACCGTAACCACAGTTGCAAACACGCTGCTTATGATATAGGAAACCGCACCCTGCTGATCCGTCATATATCCGGCGGCCAGAGAGAAAATCCCGATCAGGGCAAGCGCCAGCGGAAATATATTGGGAATCCGGTGCTCCCGGTAATCGATGCAGGCCACCCCGAACAGACCGACCAGTGCAGAGAGCATTCTGCAGATATTAATTCCATCGGACAGTTTCGTCAGAATACGCATGGCTGCAGCAAAAGACAGAACAAAGCATACGACCGTAAGTACTTCCTTTGTCTTCTTTGCAAGCCTCTTGCTGTCGCCCGGTTCTGCTTCGTGCGCAGGCCTTTCGCTGTCCTCCAGTACCGCTTCAGGCGCAGACCTTTTGTCGCTGCTCGGCACCATTTCACCTCTGCGACGCAGTATTCGCAGGCGGTCAGTAATATCCTTATCCAGTGTTATATAAGAAAGCCCCGCGCTTAATATCGCGGTAAAAAAAGCGATAACATACCGCATATAGCCCTCCCGGATCGTACTTGGTTACCTCAAGCTGCGCTGCCCCCTCTTCTGAACGGTTCCGGACAGCGCAGCCTCATGGTATCACTGGATTGTAAAACCGGTGATTATTCCCTGAACCTGTTCGACAATCTGATTTTTGAAGCCCATGAATACACCTGCCAGGATGATAACGATTCCCAGAATAATCAGGATCGAAATAAAATTCGTATCGCCGCTCTCATCCTCTGCCACATTCCGCAGCCACTTTGTCGCTTCCAGTCTTGCCCTCCAAAGTAACGATTCCAGCATCTCTCCTACCTCCTTGATTTTTTATATCCACAAAACACTGTTTTGCTGATACCTTATAAGCTGAAGCTCTGCATAGCCGCGGCGATAACAATCATCATCACGCCGAAGAACATAAGCGCGATTGGCATGAGCAGCGCGCTGGACGCCGCCTCGCCCTTCTGAAGCATAACCTGTCTGCGGTTCGCCCAAAGCTCCGACGACTGATTCACCAGAAACTGCGGCAGATCTCCGCCGCCCCGTTCAATACTCTGGATCAGGGCCGAGGCAAATTTCTTAATATCATCTGAATTTGTTCTTACTCCAAAATCATGGATCGCATCGATATCGGATTTGCCGTTGTCCATCTCCTCGCATGATTTCTTCATCATGTCATAAAAAACCGCATCCTTCCCATAAGCAACCATTTCCCAAGCTTCATGCAGAATCACGCCGGAATTGACGATCAAGGCCAGTTTCGATATGGCATTGGGGAATTCCTTCTCGCACTCCTCCCTGCGTTCCTTTACCTTCTCTCCGGTATGATTATAGAAATAGTAGGCTGAAAGCAAACACATTCCTACCCCGGTCAAAAGGCATAAAAGCGTCATGTCCTCCGACAGAAACCCCACTGCGACAAACGCCGCGGCAGGGAAAAACATGGCGAAGGAAAGCATCTGTGCCCATATAATACGCGCATAATATTCACTAAATTGCTTCGTATAAATCAGCGCGCAATCCAAGCGAAGTTTATCACCGATCTTTCCTCTGAGCCTGCCGAACTTATAGTCCTGAATCGCGAGCCCCGCTGAATACAGCGTTTTCAGCGGAAAATCATCTCCGTCCAGCGGGTCAAGCATATAGTCATATTTGGAGCCTTTAAACAAAAGCACGATAAACACTAGCAACAGCACAGTTCCCACAGCCAATACGATCATTCTCATCTTCCGTCACCCAATATCTATAATCTTCTGCCCCCAGAAATACGAGGCAACAAAAATTCCAACCGCCAGCGTCGTTACAAGCACCCCGAGAAATGACGAAAGATTCTGGGCGAAGCTCGGGCTGGCCACCTTCAGCATGGCGACCAGTACGATGGGCATGACGCACATAGCGTTGTGCTGAAGCTTATTGGAAGCAAGTTTCGTGTCAATCTCATCGGAAATAGCGATCTTATCTCCAATAATTCCTCTCGTACGCCTCACCACATCCTTGAAGTTTCCACCGAGACGATAGCAGTTGCTCATCACGTTGCTGAAATTATGAATATCCTCATTGTTGCTGCGGTTGCCAAAATTTACAAGCATCTCCTCTAGAGTTCGCCCATTATTCAGTCCCGCCGCGATTTCTTGCAGTTCCTTTATGATATAGTCTTCATCCGTATACTGGTTTTTCATATCATTGCAGGCATTGAGAAAGGAATCGTTCACCGTATTCCCGGCAGACAACGACGTGGAAAGCCCCTCCAAAAGATCCATGAATTGTTTCTGCAGCTGTTTGTTTCGTTTCTTGAGAAGGCTCTCAACAATCGCGGGAAGAAATACCTTGGCAGCGATCAGGCCAACCCCGGTAAAGATCACAATGTTGCTTATGTGAGTCGCCATCGTCGCCTCGCCATCGTACTTAAACAGGCCTCCATAGAATACGTAGCCCACCAGGCCGCCTAGTACGAACGTCAAAAGAAAATACAGTACCTTTTCTCCCGCCGACATATAATAAACCTTATAATTCAGCATTTTATTATTCAGCGGCGACGGCAAATATTTCGGTTCCTTCGTCTTTTTTGAATCCGCCATATCTCTCACCTCATATCTCCATCCGTATTCCCGACAGCTGAAGCTTAAATGTATTCCTCATCGGGTTCCTGGTTCTCTTAAGGCTTCCTGACACCTTCTCCAGCGTACTCTTCTCATCTTCTTCAAACACATACAGCGGATTCAGAATGATCTGTCCGTTCTCATAGCCAACTACCTCTGTAATCTCCATGGTCTTCCTGGACTTGTCGCGGAGCCTTGACAGATGGATGATAATATCCACAGCCGAAGCAATCTGCTGCCGGATGGCCTCCAGCGGAAGCCCGTCCGCCCCCTGCAGCACCATGGTCTCCAGACGACTCAGCATATCGTGGGTAGAATTGGCATGACCGGTGGAAAGGGAACCGTCGTGGCCGGTGTTCATAGCCTGCAGCATATCCAGCGCCTCGCCGCCGCGAACCTCTCCTACCACGATACGCTCCGGACGCATACGAAGCGATGATTTGATCAGATCGCGGATTGTAATCTGTCCAGCCCCAGACGCGTTGGCATTGCGGGTTTCCAGGCTCACCAGGTTGTCAACGCCGGTGATCTGCAGTTCAGCGGAATCCTCAATCGTGATGACACGCTCATCCTTCGGAATATAATTGGAAAGCGCGTTCAGGAATGTGGTCTTGCCGGAACCGGTACCTCCACTGATAAAAATATTGTATTTGGCTCTGACCAAAAGCTCCAGCTTATCGGCGATCTCGCGGGTAATAGAACCATAGGAAATCAGCTTTTCTATGGTCATGGGCTCTTTTGAAAACTTACGGATCGTAAGCGTTGGGCCGCACAGGGCGATCGGTGGAAGCACCACATTCACACGGGAACCGTCCGGAAGCCTGGTGTCACAGATCGGATTAGCCTGATTGACCTCGCGCCCTGCCAGACCTACAATTCTCTGAATCACATCCTCAAGGCGGCGCTGGCTTTCAAACTTTTTACCCAGCCTAAACAGACGGCCATTCTGCTCAATAAAGACATTATCCGGACCGTTGATCATGACCTCGGTGATCGTATCGTCCTGCATAATCGTATCAAGAAGCCCAAAACCGCGGATGGAACTATACACCTGCTGCACGATGGAAACCTTCTGCCCAATGGGATAGTACTGACCGCTTAGCCGCTGCATAACGATCTCTTCGATCTTTTCTTCCAGCTCCGCGTCCTCCATCTTGCTTAAAGGAAGTGTCTCGCTTACGTATTTTTTGATCTCATTTATGAACTGCTGTTCCTGATTGTAATCCATATATACTCACCGCCTACATCATCGCGTCGAACATAGCAAGCTTCGATAGCTGCTCCACCACCGCCGCTGCCGGCATGTGCGCATACCGCGGGGCGCCGCCCAGACTATGGATCTCTACGCCGTCTAGCAGATGGCCGGTTTTATTGCTGAAACGGTTATAGGCCATCTGAATCCGGTTCTGCAGCGGTACGTCCGCATCGTGCTCCATGATAGAGAGAGCCTTATAAGCGCGCAGGATCTTTTCATTGGCCGTCTCCGAGCCATCACTGATCCACACGATGGAATCAGCCATCCTACAGACTGCCAGCGCATCCTTATCCATGCCAAAATCCATATCGACAGCTATCAGATCGTAGGTTCCCGCGGATTTTAACTCACCAAGCAGACGCAGAATGTCCTCCCCTCTAAGCTCCAGCATATCCAGCGCCACTCTCGGCTTTGAGAAGAAGTCTACGCCTCTGGGATCCTGTTTGACACAGCTTTCCAGCTTCATGGACAGATTTGTTCTGCGGCTCTTGAGTGCATAGATCACATCACTGAAATCGAACTGTCCGTCCGCCGTAAAGAAAATATCCGCCGAACCATATTTCTCAAGATTCAGATACAGAGCCTTGCGTCCCACAGCCGCGGCATGCAGCGCGCAGGCCGCGGCCATCGTCGAGGTGCCGGTTCCTCCCGCCGGAGAATGGAAAACCGCCAGACGGCTATTAGCGTCGTCTTGCCTCATTCCCAGCATGGAGCCTGCCTTCTCGGAGTAGATGCCGAGAATGCTCTTATAGATCAGCTCCACTTTCTGGAATTTGCAAATCGCACGTTGTCCGTTCAACTCCGTCACTTCGGCAGAATCCACAAGATAAGCAAAACCGCATCTTCTGGGAAGAGCATCCACGTCGATCTGGAAGTTGTCGCTTGCGACCAGCACATCAATTTTAGAGGTATCGAGAGTAGATAAAGCGAAGTCCTTATCTGTAAAAGAATAGATCTCAAACTTATCTGCGTATCTGACGTTAAAGACAGCCGCAATACGGGCCAGATATCCCTGATCACTTTCAAGAACAGCAAGTCTAATCTTCATTCTGTTGCCCCCTTGATTCACTTCTCTTCCGTGAATATTCAGATGTATTACTAACTGCAAATCTTAAAAAGTATTCACGCATGAATTATATCCCAAATAATTCTATTAGTCAATATATAATTCTATTAGAATTATTATTGAAATAATTCCATACCTCCCTTACCGTTTTCCGGGAGCACTCTGGAAACCTCGTTCGAAACGTCGCTCTAAATCAAGGACTTTCCCCATGGATATAATTCTGTTAGACATGAAATAATTCCATCAGAGAATTATTGTATCTTATTTTCCTAGGTAAAATAAACTATTACGAAAGGAATGGAAACTTATGGAATACCTCGACTATTATGAAATCGGTCAGAAAATCAAGCGCTGCCGCCTGGAACACGGCCTGTCCCAGGAGCAGGCAGCAGAAATCTGCGACATCTCCGCCTCCTTTTACGGCAACATTGAACGCGGAACCAAAAAGATGTCGCTGGATACGTTTGTAGTGATTTGCGACAAATTGAACCTCTCGCCTGATTATCTCCTTCAGGAGAACCTGCCCGAATCCGATCCCGTTGTAATCAGCATCATCCACGAGGCAAAAAAGGCCGGCGAACCCCAGTACAAACGGTATTTAGCCATTATCAAGGCTTTGTCAAAAATCGCGGGGGAGCTGTAGCGGCAGCGCCGGGAATCATCTTTACAGAAAATGTGCTGACGGCGCCCTTTCAGCCCGGATACCTTTTATTTATTTCTTTGCTTATAACAGGCCAAAAATCCGGGAAATTCTCTTTTTCAGGAGAACATCCCGGATTTTGGCGTATTTTAATAGGTTTTCTTTGTTTTCTCTTTGTAAGGCATATGCTGTCACGGAGGTCATAATCCCTTAGTATCCCAGCTCCCTCAGATATCGTCCCAGCGCGTCCTGCCACGACGGCAGCCGCTCAAACCCCGACGCGTCCAGCTTCGACTTGTCCATGCGGCTGTTGGCGGGCCGCTTCGCTTTCGCCGGGTACTGGTCGCTGGTAACCGGAATCACATTTACGTTCATGCCGGCCTGGCGGAAGATCTCCACGGCGAATTCGTGCCAGCTGCACAGGCCCTCGTTGGTGGCGTGATAGCGGCCGTAGCGGTCGGTCCCGATCATATCCACCAGAAGGCGCGCCAAATCATAAGTATAGGTTGGCGAACCGATCTGGTCGCAGACCACGGTCAGGGTATCCCGGGTCTTGCCCAGATTCAGCATGGTCTTGATGAAATTCTTTCCGTTGACGCCGAAGACCCAGGCGATGCGGACAATAAAATATTTCTCAAGCCGCTCCACCGCCAGTTCGCCCTCGTATTTGGTCTGGCCGTAGACGTTGAGCGGCTGACGCTCGTCGTCCGGCTCCCAGGGGCGGGTGCCCTGGCCGCTAAAGACGTAATCGGTGCTGATGTACATGAGCTTGCAGTTCAGTTCCCCGCAGACCTGCGCGATGTTTGCCGTACCGCCCGCGTTGACGCGGCGGCAAAGATCCTCGTTGTCTTCCGCCGCGTCCACCGCCGTGTAAGCCGCGCAGTGGATCACGGCGTCGGGAGCCGCTTCCTTTATCACATGCTCTACAGAGGCGGCGTCCGTGATATCCATCTCGTCAATATCCACGCCGATCGCGGTATGCCCGCGCTTTTTCAGTTCATTTACCACGTCGTGGCCCAGCTGGCCTTTGACGCCCGTCACCAGGACTTTCATTTTCATCATTCTCCTTTATCTCTGGGATCGTTTCCGAGCTTTCCCATATCCACGGCTCCCTCACGAATCGGTTACACATATTTTCAATACCCGCCGCATTCGTTCAGTTCATTTTGCTTCCAGTATATCGCTCAGTTCGTCTCCAGCCGCTTCCCATACATCTTATCGAAATAATTGGCGTACTCCCCGGAAATGATATGCTCCCACCACTCCCGGTTGTTCAGATACCAGTCGATGGTCTGGCGGATGCCGGTGTCGAAGGTGTACCTCGGTTTCCAGCCAAGCTCCGTCTCCAGCTTCGTCGGGTCAATGGCGTAGCGCCGGTCGTGGCCGGGCCGGTCGGTGACAAAGCGGATCAGGCTCTCCGGCTTGTCAAGCGCCTTAAGGATCGTCTTCACCACCTCCAGGTTCGTCCGCTCATTGTGGCCGCCCACGTTGTAGACCTCTCCTACCCGGCCGCCCCGGATGATCAGGTCGATGGCCTCGCAGTGATCCAGCACATGCAGCCAGTCGCGGACATTTTCCCCCTTGCCGTAGACCGGCAGCTCCTCGTCCGCCAGGGCCCGGCTGATGATCAGCGGAATCAGCTTCTCCGGGAACTGATAGGCACCGTAGTTATTGGAGCAGCGGGAAATGGTTACCGGAAGCCCGTAAGTCCGGTGATACGCCAGAACGAACAGATCCGCGCTGGCTTTGGAGGAACTGTATGGGCTGGAGGTATGGAGCGACGTCTCCTCGGTGAAAAACAGATCCGGCCGGTCAAGCGGCAGGTCGCCGTAGACCTCGTCGGTGGACACCTGATGGTAGCGCTTCACGCCGTATTTGCGGGAGGCGTCTAAAAGGACGCGGGTTCCCATCACGTTGCTCTGCACGAAGATGCCCGGATTCGTGATGGAGCGGTCCACATGGGTCTCCGCCGCGAAATTCACGACGATATCGAATTTCTCCTTCTCAAACAGATCCATGATGAACGGCTCGTCGGCGATATCGCCCTTTACGAAGCGGTAGTTGGGCTTATCCTCCACCGGCTTTAAGGTCTCCAGATTGCCGGCGTATGTCAGAAGATCCAGATTCACAATCTGATCCTCCGGATATTTGTTCACCATATAATGCACAAAATTGCCGCCGATGAAGCCGGCGCCGCCTGTTACCAATAGTTTCATAGCTGATAATCCTCTCTTTCTGTTTCCTGCGTTTTCCTACTGCCGGTATATTCCGCTTTCTGCGCCGGTTCAGCCCGCGCATTTCGCCGGCTCATTTAAATTCTTTATCAATAAATTTCCCAGCCAGCACATCCATCAGATACTGCCCGTACTGGTTCTTCTTAAGCGGCTCGATATTCTCCATAAGCTGATCCCGGGTAATCCAGTGGTTCAGATACGCGATCTCCTCCAGGCAGCCGATCTTGCGGTGCTGGTGGGATTCCATCGTGCGGACAAAATTCGTCGCGTCCACCAGGGACTCGTGGGTCCCGGTATCCAGCCACGTAAAGCCCTGACCCAGAAGCTCCACCTCCAGATGGCCTTCCTCCAGATAAATCCGGTTCAGATCCGTGATCTCCAGCTCCCCTCTGGCCGACGGCTTTAAATTCTTCGCGTACTCCACGACCCGGTTGTCATAGAAATAAAGCCCGGTCACGCAGTAGTTGGATTTGGGATTCTTCGGCTTTTCCTCAATGGAAATGGCGCGCCCGTCGGAATCAAACTCCACGATACCGAAGCGCTCCGGATCGTCCACATAGTAACCAAACACGGTGGCGCCATGCTGCTTGTTGGCCGCCTTTAAAAGACGTTTCTTGAGCCCGTGACCCGCGAAAATATTGTCTCCCAGGATCATGGCCACATGGTCGTCGCCAATGAAATCCGCGCCGATGATAAACGCCTGGGCCAGCCCGTCCGGCGACGGCTGTACCGCGTAGGACAGATGAATGCCGAACTGGTGGCCGTCGCCTAAGAGATGTTCAAAACGCGGCGTGTCGTCCGGCGTGGAAATAATCAGGATATCCCGGATACCGGCGCTCATCAGCACCGACAGCGGATAATAAATCATCGGTTTATCGTAGATCGGAAGCAGCTGCTTGGATGTGACCATCGTCAGCGGATAAAGCCTGGTGCCGGAACCTCCGGCCAGTATAATTCCTTTCATGACTGCGCTCTCCTTTTCTTTCAACGGTTCTGCCCTAGTTAAAGCAAAACCCTTTATCCTGCGTCCATTTGTAAAATGTACCGTCTGGACACATTATAAAGGGTTACGTTACGTCACTGTCAAGTGTTTTTTCATATTTCACGAAAATTACTTGCATCACGCCTTCGGATATGTTATATTTGATGTGTAAGGGAAAGCCAGAGACACACGGCCTACCCCCAACAGATTAGCGTATCATGCCCATGCTGGGCCGCCGTCACTATTGGCAGTAGTGGCGGCTATTTCTTTCCCCTGAAGATCTGATAAAAAAGACCTATCAGGGCTACAATGAATATACCCATCTGAAGCAAATCAGAATATGTAATCATTGGCACGCCCTCCTTTCTTTCGTCTGGAGGGTTAGCCCCTCCGAACAATGGAGGGTAGGCCGCCTTTATGCGCTCTGGTTTCTCATACTCAGATGATATCTTACTGTTTTCTGATTGTATATCCCTTTCTCACTTGAGTTTCCGCAGTTCTGTCCACCGACAATACATTACTTATAGAACATCTTTGAAAAAATCTCAAAAAATAAGGAATCCTGACCGATTTTGGTGTAAAATTTAAGTAATTAACGATGTGAATTGTTTTAATTCTCATTTTGTATTTTCCTCTTTCTCGTCCGTTTGATGGAATGATAGATACTTGATTAAGCACTCATCAATATATTCTGCTACCATCTTCACCATTGCACTTGCGTCGCTGTCTCTGTAATAGCTGTCAAATGCGTCATAGTATCGCTTTCGATCCGCAAATTTCACATTGATTGGTGGATAGCCGTTTTGCATAAGAAACAGATTTAAGATAAGCCTTCCCGTACTTACTTATTGAAGGAACAGGTCTTGTAGTCCTGCTCTACAAGTAATTGTGAGAAATTGTTCTTATAATAGCAAAAGGACACTATTCCAATGAAAGCTGGTAATAGCAACATAGTCGATGGCAAGCATTGACCCATTGGAAAAGCAAATCTCCACACAGCCGTTGTCGATATTGAACTCACCTCAATCAATTTCCGAGAATCGGCAGACAAACATACCCGCCATCTTCGTGATGCGGATGCCGCCTTTCTCCTCGATCTTTTTCTGCAGAAATCTTCGGAACTCGTCTTTCCTCTGGTTTAGATACTCTCCCTGATTTCCATGACAGGACAAGATGTAATCAAGAAGCGGTTCCGCCTCATCCACCAGCAGATAATCGTCGTACAGGCGCTGCTCCACTTGGCTAAAGCTCTCCTCAAGCATGGCGCGGCCGTTCTCCAGGCCGAACAGCTCATAGAGGGCCACGTCGGAAAGCGTGATCCGGGGATCGAATTCCTGCACCAGAGACGTGATTTCCTTCATGTGTCTGCTTCCGTAAGTGCTGCAGTAGAATACACCGCCCGGGCGCAGCACCCGACGCACCTCGCGCAGCGCCTGGGGGATATCCTTTACATAGAACAAAACATGGTTGGCAATCACCGCGTCGAAAGAAGCGTCGTCGTAGGACAGCTTCTGGCAGTCCTCCACGCGGAAACGCAGTCCCGCAGCGCCGTTTTCCTTCCCCGCGGCTGTCTCCGCGGAAATACGCCCTGCCGCCCCAGCCAGCCCGGGCCGCAGCACCTCCGGCAAAAGCGCCCCGAGCCGCGCCGCCGCGTCCTCCACCATGCCCTCCGACACATCGGTCACGTCGATACGCCGCGAGGCAATGAGCTTCGGCTCCACATGCTGCCACAGTTCCCCGTTGCCGCAGCCCAACTCCAGGATGTCCTTCGACGCTTCAAAGTCGATCTGCGACGCCAGCCAGGCAAACCAGCTGACCGGATTATGGGAGAACCTCCGGTGAAGGCCGATCCGCACATCAATATTGACAGCGGATTTGTACTGCTCCACCACCGCGTGCTCCATATTCGTGAGATGGATCAAATGCAGAATCCGGCTCCAGTCCACCTGACGGGACCCGCCCACCATACGCTCCGTATCCTCTAGCGCCTGATTCATGCTCTCCAGGTGACGTATGCGCTTGCGGATCAGATCCTTCTGCATCGCCAGGGAACGCGTTACGTCCTCCGCGTCGTCTCCCATCGGCATAGCCATGATCTCATCCAGCGAGAAGCCCAGATAACGCAGGGAAAGTATCCGCTGCAGCCGTCCGAAATCCTCGTCGCTGTACAGCCGATAGCCGTTCTCGCCTACTTTGCTTGGCTTTAAGATGCCTTGTTTATCATAAAACCGGATCGTCCGGATCGTTACATTCGCTTTCCTTGCGAATTCGCCGGACGTGTAGTAGCCGTTCTGCATACGCTCACCCTCTTCCGCTGTTTTCCCTGGCCTGCCTCATCCCTATCCTTCCTCGGCCTTCAGCCTCTTCCACAGAAGCATTCCGAGGCAGAGAAGGATCGGGAACAGAATCGCCATCATAAGCCCGCTCTTTAAATCCCCCGATTCCACCGACGCCATGCCCACCACGGTCGGGCCCAACGAACAGCCCATGTCGCCGGCCAGGGACAGGAGCGCGAACATGGCCGTACCGCCGCCCCGAAGCGCCTCCGTCGCCAGGCTGAACGTCCCCGGCCACATAACGCCGACAGAGAATCCGCAGATGCCGCAGCCCGCCAGACCGATCATAGGCGCCGGCGCATATACCGCCAGCAGATAGCTCGCAATGCACAGAAGTCCGCAGCCGATCATGAACCGCATCAGCGGAACCCGGTCCGCCAGCTTCGCGTGCAGCACCCGGGCCGTGCCCATAAGCGCCGCAAACATGCAGGGGCCGGCCAGATCGCCCAGCGCCTTGTTCACATGCAGCCCGGCTTCCGCGAAGGCGGACGCCCACTGGCTCATGGCCAGCTCCGACGCGCCCGCGCACAGCATCAGCACGCAGAAGACCCAGAACATTTTCTGGCAGAGCAGCCGCGAAATCGGCATGGTTTCATGCTCCTCCTCCAGCGTCCTTATGGGCACCTTCCGAAAATACAATGCGTTGCAGGCCGGAAGCAAAGCCCACAAAGCACAGAGAATCCGCCATCTCTCCATTCCCGCCGCGGCAAAAAACACCGTGGACAGAAGCACCACGGCCATCTGTCCCCAGCAGTAGAAGGAATGCAGAAGGCTCATGGCCGCCGCCTTGCCCTCCGTCGGGCACGCCTCCACAATCGGGCTTATGAGCACCTCGATTAAGCCGCCGCCCAGCGCATAGAACACCACGCAGACCAGAAGTCCCCCATAAGCGCTCCCGAACAGCCGCCCGGTAATTACGGGCAGCACAGCCATACCGGCCAGTCCCAGCGCGGCGCAGATATGCGCGGCTGTCACTCCCGTCCGGTATCCGATCTTATCGATCAGCACTGCCGACGCCAGATCCACCGTCAGCTGAATCCCGAAATTAAGCGTGATCAGAAATGTGATCCTGTCTAAGGAAATTCCATACTGCGACTGAAAAGTCAGAAATAAAAGCGGCGACAGGTTATTGACGATCGCCTGCGTCACGTAGCCCAGATAGCTGGCCCATATGGTATGCTGATAACTCAGCGGCTGTTTCTCCATGCTCTATCCTCACTGGTATCTTCGTTCTCTTTATCATATTCCGTTTCCGGCGTAATGCAAGCGCGGCGCCGGCGCGATCTGCCTTCGCGCCGGCTTAGGCCCCGCCCCGGACGCCGGCATAGATCTCTACCGAGATTATACCAGCATCCGCCTGTTTGTCTAGCTTTTTTCGCAAAAATCTGCCGGCGAAAATTCTGCCGGGGCCGGCTATTCGAAGCGCACGATTTCCCTCCGGAGCCGCTTCATAATTTTCTTTTCCAGCCTGGATATGTAGGACTGGGAAATTCCCAGAAGGTCCGCTACCTCCTTCTGCGTCATCTCCTCGCCGTCTGCGGCGGTCAGGCCGTAGCGCAGCTCCACGATCTTCCGCTCGCGGGGGCTTAGGCGGCTGATCGCCATGTTCAGAAGATCCCGCTCCGTCTCCTGTTCCAGATTCCGGTAGATCACGTCCTCGTCGGTCCCCAAGATGTCCGATAAAAGCAGTTCGTTGCCGTCCCAGTCCACGTTGAGCGGCTCGTCGATGGACACCTCCATCCGCGTCTTGCTGTTGCGCCGCAGATACATAAGAATCTCGTTTTCAATGCAGCGGGAAGCATAGGTCGCCAGCTTGATATTTTTCTCCTTATTAAATGTGTTGATTGCCTTGATCAGACCGATGGTGCCGATGGAGATCAGATCCTCCACGCCCACGCTGGTGTTGTCGAACTTCTTGGCGATATAAACCACCAGCCGCAGGTTGTGCTCAATGAGCGCCTGGCGCGCCTCCTTATCCGCCTCCGTTCCAAGCATCTGAATCATCCTGCTCTCTTCCTCGCTGCCGAGCGGGGACGGCAGGATGTCCGCCCCGCCGATATAATGAATCTCTCCCTCTTTCGGAAACAGCATTGTCTTAAAGCTGGGAACCGCTTTAAAATGAAAACGGTTCGGTATCGATACCTTGACCACCATCGGTAATTCCTCCTTTTTGTCCGCATATGATTTTTACAGATCCCTGTGAAGCAGCATCTCGTAGCTTCCGTCCGCGGAGACCGCAAACGGCGCCCTCGCAATCCACGGCCGGCAAACGGTCTGCCGTCCAGGCGCCGCAGCTTTTGCCTTCCCTTCCGCCGCCAAAGCTTTACAGCCGGCCTTCCGTTTCGTCTCCCCGCAAATCTCCATGGCGTCAATCTGCGCCGCTTCCATGACGCCGAGCGGGTTTGCGACGGTGCGAAACGGTATCCGGCGAATCTGCCGCCCATCGTCCGCTTCCGTCAGAAGCCTGCGCCACACCTCCGCGGTCACGACGCTGACCGGCTGGCCGCTTTCCGGTTCGGTGAGACAGTTGCCCGTATCCCGGTATGCGGTCACAGAAACCGTTTTTACGCCTGTCCGAAGCGTCACCTGACAGAGGGCCTCCCGCTCCTTCCCGGTTTCCTCCGCCGTCGTCCACAATGCACGGAAAAGAAATACGCCGCCTCCCGCCAGAAATCCCCATCCGAGCAGGCGAAGTCCCGGCGCGTCCTGCCGCAGCGCAAGCTCCAAAAAGACTCCGAACCGCGTGTGCTCATACAGAAACTCCATCGCGCCGCCTAAAAAGACCGCCGCAAACAGAAAGCACAGCGTCTCCTTCAGAAACTCCCGGATATCCCCGGGCCTGAAAGCGATCCGCACCATCACCGCGGGCAGCGCCAGAAATCCGGCCATATACCATCCGCGGCATACGGCCGCGCAGGCTCCCGCCGCTCCGGCCGCCGCGCCCGCGAGAAGCCTCCCCCAGCCGGCCCGGCGCTTCGCGATTCCCGCGAGAAGACGCAGCAGTATGAGGTTCATTGTGAAGTTCACGAAAAATAGGACATCTATGTACAGTTCATACCGCAAACCATGGCCCCCTGTCTCACAACGTCCATTATATGCATTTTCTCCTTCGGATTTTGTCAAACGGAGGGGACAAAACCTGTTTTTTTCTCGTCCGGAATCGGAAAAATCTCCCGCGGAAGGCGGAATTTCGACATGGATTTACCAAATACGGAAAAAAGAGCGCAAAAAAAGCAAACAAATGAAAAAATCGGTAATCGGCGACATTTTAATATTTCTCAAACAAAACTCAAAAAAATCTCAAACAATCAGGAAGTACAATACAGTCAACAAGTGAGCGATCACTGAAGAAAACTGGAGGTGCATTTCAATGAAAAAGAAAAACTTTGTAACCCTGATCCTAAGCGTGGTGGGCGGACTTCTCTTTGCCCTCGGTATGTGCATGGGACTTCTCCCGGAGTGGAACGCGCTGAAGCCTGGCATTGTGATCGGCGCAGTCGGCCTAGTGATCCTGCTGGTCATGGCGCTTGTCCGCAGGAAGATGGACGGAAAGCCCATGATCGTCCTTAACGGCAAGGCCATCGGGACAACGCTTCTCGGCATCCTCGGCGCAGTCGTTCTCGGCGTGGGAATGTGCATGGTTATGGTGTGGGATATGCTCGTCTGGGGCATCGTCGTCGGAATCGTCGGGATCGTCCTGCTGCTCTGCCTGATCCCCGTAATCAAAGGACTGAAATAAGGAGGTACAGGAGGATTTTATCATGGCTAAGTCAAAGCTCGTAAAAGCAAACGAAAAAATTGCCGACGCGGTTGTCGGCGGGTACAAGAAAATTGAGGACGGCGTCGTAGGTGCATATAAGAAAGTCGAGGACGGATTCGTGGATAAGTTTCTGACCCACGAGGACGAAACCGTGGAGGACGCGAAAAAACGTCTCGCGGAGGAACAAAAACAGCGCGAAACCAAGACAAAAGAGACGGCGGAAAAACGGACTGCCGCTCAGTCCGGTTCGGATATCGGAAGGGCAAGCGTGGAGAGAAGCCGGGAGACTGTCGAAGCCAGCGTTGAGACCAGCAAGAACGCCGGAAAATAAGAAAAACCGATTTTGCACCGCACGGGCTGAATCTGTGCGGTGCATATTTTTCCCAATACAACACCGCATAAAGCAGGACAACAACATTTGCAGTGTGGCAGTAATCGAAAACCGAAATACGCACTTGTTCTATTTTTGAGATGAAACGAACGAATAAATGCCTATTACAGCTTTGACTCTCTGTAATCCTTTCCCCATGCTTTCATCGCGTCTAAAATCGGTTTGAGGCTCTCTCCCAATTCTGACAGCGCATATTCCACCCTCGGCGGGACTTCGGGGTACACGGTGCGGGTAATAAGCCCGTCCGCTTCCATAGACCGCAGGCTGTCTGTCAGTACCTTTTGGCTGATGCCTTCCAAATTTTTTTGAAGTTCATTGAAGCGCCACGGGCGCTCAAGCAGGTTTCGGATAATTAAAAGTTTCCACTTGCTCCCAATCAACTGTACCGTAGTCGCTATGGGACATTCGGGAATGAGTTCCGCTTTTGTTTTCATAAAGCACCTCCGTTGCACCAAAAAAGAATGTTACATTCATATTGTACTGCAACACGCTTCAAAATGCAATAGATTCGGACGAGTTCACAAAAAAATTAAAAATCGATTTTGCCGTAAAACGCCCTAAATGCCCAATAGTTACAAAAAGGTGCGTATCCCCATAAAAAAGTGCGTACTTGCGGGAGGCAGAAATATCTGTACAATGAAAAATACAGGAGGCAAAACGCTCCCTAAATCCATAAAGGAGGACACAATCATGGCTCTCTCTAATCTCGCCGGATGGACTGAGGACAAGGCGGCTTCCGCCTGCGGTGCGGCTTGTGGCGCGGCTGACAAGCCCGCCGAGGCTCCCGCCGCCTGCGGTTCTGCCTGTGGCGCGGCTGACAAACCCGCCGAGGCTCCCGCCGCCTGCAGTTCTGCCTGTGGCGCGGCTGACAAACCCGCCGAGGCTCCCGCCGCCTGCGGTGCTTCTGATAAGCCCGCAGAAAAGCCCGCTGCCTGTGGTTCCGCTTGCGGTGCTGGGGACAAGAAGTAACTTTTCCATCCCAAACCGTTCCCGGCGGGAGCGATCCTGCCGGGAACCACGATTCTTTTTCGGCTCTGCCGATTTTATATAATGCGAGGACTGACGATGAGACAGTATTTCTCTTTTCAATGGCATATCACGGACGAGTGCGATCAGCGGTGCAAGCACTGTTATATTTTCTCCGGGGATAAATGCCACGAACTCAAAAGCATGACCTGGGCGCAGATGGAGGACACCTTTTATAACTGCCTGGACTTTTGTGAGGTGTACGGCCGCCTGCCCTATTTCTATCTCACCGGCGGCGACCCCATCCTGCACCCGGATTTCTGGCGGCTGCTGGCTCTATTCAAGGAACACAATGTTCCCTTTACAATTATGGGCAACCCGTTCCACTTAAACGATCAGGTGTGCCGTGAAATGAAATACTATGGCTGTGAAAAGTATCAGCTCTCCCTTGACGGCCTCCATGAGACCCACGACTGGTTCCGCAAGCCAGGCTCTTTTGACTGTACGATAGAAAAAATCGGCTGTATCAACCGCTCCGGGATGCGAAGCGTGATCATGACGACGGTATCGGGGACAAACCGTATGGAGGTGCCGGGGATCATCGACGCGGTGGTGGCGGCGGGAGCAAACGTATTTGCTTTTTCCCGCTATGTTCCAAGCGGCGGCGACCTGGACGCCTCCATGACGCCGCAGGAGTACCGGGAGCTATTGGCAATCTGCGATAAGAAATTCAAGGAGTATGAGGCGGAGGGCTGCCAAACTTATTTTAACAAAAAAGACCATCTTTGGACGCTCTACGAGTACGAAACGGGGACATTCAAAATCCCCGCGGACGCAAAGGAGGGCATGATCTACGGCGGCTGCAACTGCGGCAACTGCCATATCACGATCCTGCCCACCGGCGACGTGTACGCCTGCCGCCGCGTTGCCGAAAGCAAAGCGGGCAATGTTTTTACCGACCGGCTGGCCGACGTGTGGGTGTGCGAAATGGAGCAGTACCGAGATTATGATAAATTCGTCAAATGCGGCAAGTGTGAATTAAAGGCGTGGTGCCGTGGCTGTCCCGCCGTTGCAAAAGGGACGAACGGTAACTTTTATGCAGCCGACCCACAATGCTGGAAAGAAATCAAGGAGGCAGAATAAAATGAGTGAACTGAAAGAGACGCTCCTGCACCGCCGGGCGATTCGGCGGTTTGAGGAAAAACAAATCGATGAGGATGTCTTACAGCAGATATTGGAGGCAGGTATGTACGCTCCAAGCGCGGGAGGACGTCAGGGCGTACTGTTTGTGGTTTCACAAAACAGAGAGGTAAATGAAAGATTGGGAAAAATCAAGCGGGCCAACTTCCGCCCACTAACGACGACGGCAGCAAACCGAGTATCGAATGAGCAGCCCAGCATTGCAGATGACCCCAATCTCAAGAACGCCTTTTACGACGCTCCAACGGTAATTACGCTGTTTGCGCCAAAGAATTTCCTTTTTTCGGCGGAGGACTGTGCCTGTGCCGCCGAAAATATGATGCTCATGGCCGATTCCCTCGGCGTCGGCTCCTGCTATATCGGACAGGGCTGGATGGCGTTTGCCGATCCATACGGGCAGGAGGTTTTACGCCGCTGGAATATCCGCACCGACTATTATGCGGTAATTCAGCTTCTGCTCGGTTATCCGAAAGAGGGGGACAATCACCCGGCGCCGAAGCCCCGCAAAGACGGACGGGTACTGCGGTTTTGAGAAAGGAGTAACAGCAAATGGACGCGCAAACCTGTCTCAAAAAATTAGAATATGTGGGCGTACTGTCCTTTGCCACGGTTGACAAAGACGGCGCGCCGCAGATCCGCAACATCTCCGCCATCCACTACGAGCCTGACAGGATGATCTTTTTTACCGCAAAAGGGAAAGCCTTCTGCAAGGAACTTCTGACTGACGGGCGTGTACAGGTGCTGGGCTACACCAGGTATAAAGAAATGATTCGCCTGTCCGCAAAGGCGGTTCCCGTCCCGGAGGACGAACAGGAGAAGTGGATCGACACGATTTTTGCGGAGCAGCCTTATCTCTCGAATGTCTATCCCGGAGACACCCGAAAGCTGGCGGGGATCGTCTTTGAGATCAGGGACGCGGAAATCGAGTATTTCAATCTCGGCGTCAACCCGATTTTCCGGGAGAGATACACGATTGGTGCGGGCAACCTCACCCCAAAGGGATATGTCATTACCGAGAAATGTATCGGCTGCGGCAAGTGCCTGAAAAACTGTCCTCAGCGGTGCATTGAGTCGGGGATGCCCTGCCGTATTCAGCAGAATCATTGTCTGCATTGTGGAAACTGCTTTGCAGTTTGCCCGGTAAAGGCGATAGAAAAGCGAGGATAACATGACACAAGCCGAAAAAAGAACATTTCTCATTCAAAAGCTGATTGATGAGCAGCACCGGTATCGGGATTTGCAGATTCCTGTCGATGAAACAGGGCAAAAAACGCTGCTGCGCTCTCTGATGAACGTCCGCCCGCCGCTGCCGATTGAGGATGATTTCCTGACGGTGCAGGACGCATATCTGCAGGAGGAAACCGCTCGGAAAGGCGTCACGGACATCGCCGATCTTCCGCCCGTGGAGCCGGGTATCTATCTCTGGCGGGGGGACATCACCACGCTGCGCTGCGGTGCTATTGTAAACGCCGCAAATTCCGGCATGACCGGCTGCTATGCTCCCTGTCACGGCTGTATCGACAACGCCATCCACACCTACGCCGGGGTACAGCTTCGGCTGGCCTGCGCCGAGATGATGAAAAAGCAGAGGCATGAGGAACCCACCGGGCAGGCCAAGCTCACGCCCGCCTACAATCTGCCATGCGAGTATGTTCTGCATACCGTCGGCCCCATCATATACGGACGCGTAACGCAAAGTGACCGGGAAATGCTCGCCTCTTGTTACCGCTCCTGTCTGGAGTTGGCACAGCGCAGCGGAATCGGGAGTGTGGCGTTCTGCTGCATTTCCACAGGGGAATTTCATTTTCCGAACGAAGAAGCCGCAAAAATCGCCGTGGACACGGTGCGGCAATACAGAAGGAACACGGAGGTGGTCTTTAATGTTTTCAAGGATTTCGATTACGAAATCTACCGGGAACTACTCGGATAATATCCGGCGGCTCAGGGAAGCGTTGGACAACGCCAAAGCCGTTGTGATCGGCGCGGGATCGGGTTTGTCTACCGCGGCGGGACTTACCTATTCCGGGGAGCGGTTTCAGCGGTATTTCTCTGATTTTGCCGACAAATACGGCTTCCGGGATATGTATTCCGGCGGCTTTTATCCTTTCCCCTCGCCGGAGGAATTTTGGGCGTATTGGAGCCGTTATATTTTCGTCAACCGTTATATGGACGCGCCAAAGCCGGTCTATAGCGATCTGCTGTCTCTGGTTCAGGACAAGGACTATTTTGTAATCACCACGAATGTAGATCACTGTTTTCAAAAGGCGGGATTCGATAAGAAACGGCTGTTCTACACGCAGGGAGACTACGGTCTGCTTCAATGCTCCGAGCCCTGCTGCCAGGAGACCTTTGACAACGAGAATGCGATCCGGCAGATGTTGGAGCGGCAAGAAGGTATGCGTATTCCCTCCGGGCTTGTGCCGGTTTGCCCCCATTGCGGTAAGCCCCTGACTACGAATCTGCGCGCTGACGACAAATTTGTGGAGGATGAGGGCTGGCACCGGGCGGCGGAGCGGTACGAGAACTTTCTGCGAACGAGGGAAAATCAAAGAATTCTTTTTCTGGAACTGGGCGTCGGGTACAACACGCCGGTTATTATCAAGTATCCTTTCTGGCGTATGACTGCACAGAACAAGGCAGCGACTTATGCCTGTATCAATTATGGCGAGGCTGTCTGTCCTACGGAAATTGAAAAACAATCAATCTGTATTGATGAGGATATAAGTAAAGTGCTGACAGCATTAGTTATCGCAAAATGTTAATTAATCTCAACAGATGCAATAACACGCTGCCCCTCTTTCCCTGTTCGGGACAGGCGTGATTTTGCATTCCGCATTTGAGCATTCAAAGGAACGGCAAGAGGAATATAGATTTAGCTTCGCTGTGGAGCCGCTTACAAGACAAAGGTTTTCCAAAGCCGCAAGAGAGAGTTTTCCGTATGGAGGACTTCTTTACCGGCGCTGAAATGTTTCTTTTGCCGGGCAGGCGGCTCTTTCGTTTTCTACTTACTGGGTTTCTTAAGCGCGAAAAGTTGATTAAAAAATTTTTTGAAAAAGCCGAAACGCAAACAAAACTTTAACATTTGGGGGTTATAATGAAAAAAACGGGTTCACGGAGGTACACATTATGTTTCAGATATTAGTGGTGGAGGACGACAAAGACTTAAACCGCACGGTCTGCTCCTTTCTGAACGCCAGCGGTTATAAGGCTGTGGGATGTCTTGGCGCAAATGAAGCTTATGACGCCATGTATGGGGACACCTTCGACCTGATCGTCTCCGATATTATGATGCCCGGTATTGACGGTTATGAGTTTGCGAAAACGGTGCGTTCCCTAAACGAGGACATACCCATCCTCTTTATGACGGCGCGGGACGATTTTGCTTCCAAGCAGAAGGGCTACCGCATCGGGATTGACGATTACATGGTAAAGCCCATCGACCTGGACGAGCTTTTCCTGCGGATCGGGGCGCTGTTGCGCCGGGCGAAGATCGCCACCTCCCACAAGCTGGAGATCGGCAAGCTGCGGCTTGATATGGACGAGCGCACGGCGGTCTATGACGGCGGGGAAATTCCCCTGACAACACGGGAGTTCAATATCATCTACAAGCTGCTCTCCTATCCCGGCAAGACATTCACCCGCACCCAGCTTATGGACGAGTTTTGGGATGCCGAAACGAACACTGCGCCGAGAGCGGTTGACGTTTACATGACGAAGCTGCGCGGAAAGTTTGAGAAATGTACGGAGTTTGAACTCAAGACCGTTCACGGTCTGGGCTATAAGGCGGTGATCCTGTGAACGCGGATTCAAAATACCGGCGGTTCCTGTTCTCTTTGAGAAGCTATGCCGCCTTCTTCCTGCTGATGTCCTTTGTGATCACCTGCTGTATGCTGCTGTTTCTGAATACGCTGGCAAGCTCTATGGAAATCACTTATAGCGAGCGCGGGGTTCGCATGGCCGCTGTCACGACATTTTTCAATGTGATCTTTCTGAGCCTGCTGTGTACCGTGATTGACGGTGTGCGCCGCAAATTTATGGTGGAACGCCCGGTAAAGCGTATCGTGCATGGAGCGGAAAAACTCATACAGGGGGACTTTTCCGCGCGGATTGAACCCTATCACGGGATAGATGACCGTTCAGGCTTCGACACTATCATCAACTATTTCAACCGCATGGCAAAGGAACTTTCCGGCGTAGAGACCCTGCGGACGGATTTCATCGCCAATGTATCCCATGAACTCAAAACGCCGCTGGCCGTCATGCAGAATTACGGAACCATACTCCAAAATCCCGACCTGCCGGATGCGCAGCGGATGGAATACGCCAAGGCCATCACCGAGCAGTCCCGCCGTCTTGCCGATCTCATTACAAATATTTTGAAGCTGAACCGGCTGGAAAACCAGCAGATTTATCCTGAAACAAAGAAATATAATCTCGGTGAGCAGCTTGCCGAGTGTCTTCTGAATTTTGAAAGCACATGGGAGAAAAAAGACATAGACATTGAGACGGACATTGAGGAAGAAGTGCTTGTTCAGTCGGACGATGAACTGCTGTCCCTCGTCTGGAACAACCTGTTTTCCAACGCCTTGAAATTCACGGAACCGGGCGGCATAGTGTCCGTGACTCTGAAAACCGAGGGGGATATTGCAACCGTCAAGGTGGCCGACACCGGCTGCGGTATCTCGCCGGAGACCGGCAAACACATTTTTGAGAAATTCTATCAGGGCGACACATCCCACGCCACGCAGGGCAACGGTTTGGGACTTGCGCTTGTCAAGCGGGTGGTGGATATTGTCGGCGGGGATATTTCCGTGGAAAGCGAGGTCGGAAAAGGAAGTACCTTTACCGTGAAGATCAGGAGGGCGGCGGATGGAGACATTCAAGAAGATTCTTAAAAGGATATTCTGCCTGCCCCCGCTCCCGACGGTTTTGGCAGCGCTTTTCGGCTACGGGTTTGTGATTGCCATGTTTGCGTTCGATATTCAAAACCCCATCCTGCGATATGCCTCCTACGCAGCTTCGGCCTATGCGCTGATCGTCACCTGCACGGGGCTTGTCTATGTCAATGCGGCCATAGGAGGCGTCAGAAAATTCGTCTCCGAGCATCCTCTGATGAAAAAATTTTGCTCCACCAAGGTGGGCGAAAAATACATGACCGATGTGCGCTTCAGAGCGGAAGTTTCTTTATATCAGGGCTTTTTCATCAATCTCCTGTATATCATCATGAAGCTGGTATCGGGTATTGTCTACCGCTCCACATGGTTCATCGCTCTGGCGGTCTACTATATCCTGCTCGCCGTGATGCGCTTTCTACTCGTGCGGCGACTGAACACACAGGACGAAGCGGCAGAGCTGCGCCGTTACCGGCTGTGCGGAATTATGCTTTTGTTCATGAATCAGGCGCTTGCCGGGATCGTTGCATTTATGGTGCATCAGAACCGGGGCTTTAACTATCCGGGACTGCTCATTTATGCGATGGCCGCCTATGCCTTCTACGCTGTCACGATTGCCGTTATCAATATCGTAAAGACACGAAAGCATAAAAGCCCGATTCTGTCCGCTGCCAAAGCAATCAATCTTGTGGCGGCGCTTGTTTCTATCCTCTCGCTGGAAACCGCAATGCTGGCGCAGTTCGGCGGAGACGACGATCCGCTGTTCCGTCAGGTCATGACCGGCGCGACAGGAGGCGGCGTCTGCACCATCGTGATCGGCATGGCGATCTACATGATCTGGCGGGCAAATAAAAATCTAAAAAAGATTGAATTTAACAATTCTCAAACATAACCTGAATGTTTCACAAACAGTTGCCCGCTACAATAGCGGCAGAATCCAGAAAGGAGCAAACAATCATGGAAGAAAAGAACGAAACCTTCACTTATACCTATTCCGCAAAGGAACAGGAAGAAATCAAAAAGATTCGGGACAAATACGCGCCCCCGACAAAAGAAGAAACCTCAATGGAGCGGCTTCGCCGTCTGGACGAGAGCGCCACAAAGGGTGCAACCGTCGTCTCTCTGATCGTCGGAATCATCAGCGCCCTGCTGCTTGGCGTTGGGATGTGCTGCACAATGGTTCCGGGCTGGGAAGCCTATTTCATTCCGGGCATTGCGGTAGGTGTGGTCGGCATCATCGGCGTGATCGCTGCCTATCCGATCTACAACCACATGGTAAAGCGTAAGAGGAAGAAACTTGCGCCGGAGATCATGCGGCTGTCCGACGAGCTGATGAAATGACAAGGCAAGGCAAATCTAATATCAAACCAGTTTTAACCGATCTCTTCGCGCAGATTGAGGATACATTTTCCCGTGCGCTTGCGGAGAAAACGCTGGCTGACTGTATCAGCCTGATGAGGAAAAGGCGTTAAGCATACCATTCGGAAAGCACTGGAATGGAAACCCGGCAAAAATCGATTTGAGCGACGCCGCAGATGATTTCAGCAAATATGAAATCACCGGGCAGGATATGGCCGTGATCGCCATGCCGTCCTTTGGCGGACGTGCGCCCGCCGCGGCAATCGAGCGGCTTAAGAAAATTCACGGAAACGGAAATTCACGGAAACGGAGCAAGCTGCGTCCTTGTCTGCGTCTATGGAAACCGTTGTCCTATTTCATTCAGGATACGCCCTACTGCGATGGGTCGCTGGGCGATCCCGTTCCGGTAGAAAAGGCGTTTGCCTCCGGGCGCGGCCGTGTGGTCTTATTGCTTACCAAGCCGGAAAATGTCCTTTGAACCTCGGAAAAGGACGAGAAGCTGGCAGTCCGCTGTCCCGCAACCCGGCAGATATGAAACGACTTTATGACAAAGGCTATGCCAATGGAGAAAAAGTCAAACTAATTCAACCATTACAATAAAATATTCCCCCTGTTTGGCAGCTACCCTGTATCAGTTTTGCTTTGATACTGTCTTATTGGAAGCTACCAAAGGGGGGGAAACTCCTCGTCTGCTGTATTCTTCTTTACCGGAAACCAACCTGAAAACTATCTGCGGTTCTTCAGGAAATCCGGAATCGTGATATCTTTCATATTCGCGCTGGGACGATAACCCTGGGACGGCTGGGTGATACCCTGTCCGTTCAGGCCGCCCATCGGCGCCGGACGGGTGCCGAACGCGGAGGGAGAAACCGGCGTCGTAGCCGCTGCCTCGGCAGCGCCGGGAGCCTTCGCCTGCTGGCGGAAGGAATTGAACGTATTGCCCATGGTTCCCATGGTCGCAGCCACGGAACCGCCGTTCTGGTCGTCCAGACCGGTCGCAATCACCGTAATCGTCGCCTCATCCTGGGCATTCTCGTCATACATCGCACCGAAGATGATATTGGCGTCGTCGCCGGCCAGATCCTGCACATAGCTTGCGGCCTCATTCGCCTCGATCAGGCTGATGTCGCCGGAAATATTAATAATAACGTGGGACGCGCCCTCGATGGTGGTCTCCAGAAGCGGACTGGATACCGCCTGCTTCACGGCCTCCAGGGCCTTCTCGTCGCCCTTGGCACGGCCGATGCCGATGTGGGCGATACCCTTGTCGATCATGACGGTCTGCACATCCGCGAAGTCCAGATTGATCAGTCCGGGCACGTTAATCAGATCGGTAATGCCCTGAACGGCCTGCTGAAGAACCTCATCCGCCTTTTTCAGCGCGTCAGGCATCGTCGTGCGGCGGTCCACAATCTCCAGAAGCTTGTCGTTAGGGATTACGATCAGAGTGTCCACGCTGTCCTTTAAGCGCTCGATGCCCTGAACGGCGTTGGTCATACGGGTCTTGGCCTCAAACTTGAACGGTTTCGTCACAACGCCGACCGTCAGGATACCCATATCCTTGGCGATCTTGGCAATGACCGGAGCCGCGCCAGTGCCGGTGCCGCCGCCCATACCGCAGGTGACAAACACCATGTCTGCGCCGCGCAGTGCCTGCGCCAGCTCTTCCGCGCTCTCCTCAGCCGCCTTCTCTCCGACATCCGGGCGGGCGCCCGCGCCCAGTCCCTTGGTCAGCTTCTCGCCGATCTGCATCGCTGTCGGAGCTTTGCAGAACTGCAGGGCCTGCTTGTCCGTATTGATGCCAATAAATTCCACGCCTGCGATATTCTCATCGATCATGCGGTTGACCGCATTGTTGCCCGCGCCGCCGACGCCCACCACGATAATCCGCGCCGAACTCTCCGCCTCATTTATCTTAATCTCTAACAAGATCGTGTCCTCCTTCTTTTACGTGTACCCCCACGCCTATTTTCGCTTAGCGCCTTTCAGAAAAACTACCCTAACTAATATCATATTTGATTTCATACAAAATATCAACCATTTTTTTTACAAATTTTACTCATTCACGAAAATTCTTTTTAAAGGTCGAAATCAGATCGTCGTTGTTTTCGTCGTAGTTGTCCAGATAGAGCGTGCCGTCCAGATCACGGATCTGCGGCATCATGTTGGCCAGCAGGGAAATTTTGCCGTCCATCTGGGAACTGTCGCCCAAAACCACCTCCACATTGCCAAAATACAGGTTCGCATCCCCTTTGGAATTGTACCGAATCCCGTCCACCTCCAGCTTCCGGAGGGATAAAAGCTGGGTTAAATTGAGGATCTCCTCAAACACCCGCGAATCCTCCACCGGAAGCGGCTGATGAAGCACAATCTGGCCGAATTTCAGGCCGGATATCTCCGGAATTCCTTCCAAGGCCGTATCGGTGCTCTCCACCACGATGCCGTCCTTGTCAAAATACATGTAACTGCCCATATAGGACACATAACCCACCATGCTTTTCTCGTGGACGATCACTTCCACATGCGTCGGACTCACAAAATCCAGCTTGTAATCCTCCACGAACGGAATCTGAATATGTTCCCTTGTTTTCTCCCGCAAAAACAGGTACGCGCTGTTCCAGTCGATCTTCTTCTGAAACACCATGCCTACGATCTCATTCTCACTGTACCGGCTGTTGCCGGCGACCGTCACCTGTCTGACATTGACGGACAAAACCACCGCCGCCGCGGACACGATGACCACAAGGAAGACAAACAACCCCATATGCGTTTTTTGTCCGGCCGTATCTCCCATAGCTCCTCCTGTTTCCTTCCGGCATACGCCGCCTCACCGCGCCGCCGTCTCCTCCGGGCGCCGCAAAATCCTCGCTCCCAGAGCGTTCAGATCCCCGCAGATATCCTCGTATCCCCGCAGGATATGCCCGCAGCCGGAAATCTCCGTCCTGCCCTCCGCCGCAAGCGCCGCGACCACCAGGGCGGCTCCTCCGCGCAGATCCGGCGCCGACACGACGGCCCCGTGCAGCGGATAGCGCCCGCTGACGACGGCCTGGCTTCCGTCGATATCGATGCAGGCGCCCATTTTGCGCAGCTCCCGCGCCGTCGCGAAACGCCCCTCAAATACGGTCTCCCGCACCTGTCCGCATCCGTCGCTGATCGACAGAAGGGACAGCATCGGCGACTGCAGATCCGTGGGAAAGCCCGGATAAGGCCCGGTCTTTAAGCTGACCGGCTTCGGCCTCCTTCTCATGCTGACGCGGACGCCGGACGGAGCCGTCTCAACCTCCGCTCCCATATGGCGCATGATCTTTAAGACCTCCGGCAGCTCCGCGCCGTCCGCTCCCCGCAGACAGGCCCTCCCGGTGGCCGCCATGACGCAGGACAGGTACGTCCCCGCCACAATGCGGTCACCCGGCACCGTATATTCCGAATCATGGAGGCCGGAAACGCCCTCCACGACGATTGTATCCTCACCGATTCCGGAAATCCTCGCCCCCATGCCGTTTAACATCCTGCACAGGCTGATAATCTCCGGCTCCCGGGCCGCGCCCTCTACGACCGTCGTTCCCCCGGCGCGCACGGCGGCCAGAAGGACGTTTTCCGTGGCTCCCACGCTGGGAAACGGGAACCGGATCCGGCTTCCGCAAAGCTTATCCGCGCGGGCGGCGATCTTGCCGTCCCCCTGTTCCTCGATTTTGGCCCCCAGCTTCCTTAGGCCGTACAGGTGCAGGTCGATCGGCCTGCTTCCGATGGAACAGCCTCCCGGATAGTAAGTCGCGGCCTCCCCGCATCTTCCGAGGAAAGCGCCCAGCAGCACAATCGACGAGCGCATGGCCGTCACATAAGCCCTGGGAATCGCGATCCGTTTCAGCGTCTGTCCGTCGATCGCCAGCTGATGCCCCTCCAGCTCGCAGCTGCAGCCCATGGACTCCAGAATATCCATCATACAGAACACGTCCCGTATCCGCGGAACGTTCTTAAGAACCGTGATCCCTCTATGGAGAACCGCCGCCGCCATCATCGGCAGCGCCGCGTTTTTGGAACCCTGGATCACGATCTCCCCGTCAAGGGGACACAATCCTTCTATCTCTATTCCAGACAACCCGTTCCCTCCCAAAATCTCATATCTTATCTTATGCTGCAGGAAAAGCTTTGGCTGCCCGGCCACCTCTATTTTTCCAGTTTAATCTGATTCGATACGCTGAGAACCATTCCCATCTCCACCAAAAGGAACAAAACGGAGGTGCCTCCGTAGCTGATGAACGGGAGCGTGATTCCCGTGTTAGGGATCGTGTTGGTCACGACGGCGATATTTAAGATCACCTGGATCGCGATATGTCCCATAACGCCCACCACCAGCATGGAACCAAACAGATCCGGCGCGTTGCTGGCAATGACCATGAACCGGTAAATCATGAACATAAAGATCAGAATCAGGGACACCGCCCCGAAAAGCCCCAGCTCCTCGCAGATGATGGAGAATATCATATCGTTCTGCGCCTCGGGCACAAAACCCATCTTCTGGATGCTCTGGCCCAGTCCCTTGCCGAAAAGTCCCCCGGAACCGATGGCGTAGAGTCCCTGAAGCACCTGGAAGCCGCCTTCCTGGGAATACGCCTCCGGGTCCAGCCACACATTGATGCGCCCCAGCTGGTAATCCTGCAGGATTCCCATGCTGGTCAGCGCCTTGCCGATCGGCCCGGCGAAAATAAGAACCAGCGCCGCCGCCGCGATACAGAGCACATAGGGCCACCGCTCCTTGGTAGCCACAAACATCATCACGAAGCCGATGCCCACGATGATGATGCCCGTACTTAGGTTATTGATGACGACGATCAGGGCCAGCGGCAGCACCAGCATCATAACCCTGAATTTCCCGGCAAAACGGTCGATATCCTTTCCGTAGCGCACAATCATGGACGCCAGGGCCACTATAACCAGAATCTTTACAAGCTCTGACGGCTGGAAACTGAAGGAACTATACCCCAGCCAGCGCTTCTTGCCGTTGTACTCGCGCCCCAGGGGAGTGAATGTCACCAGAAGCATCAGAATCCAGACGATCACCGTTCCCAGCTTCCACACCTTCGCGTACCAATGATAGTCCATCTTGGAAATAACGATCATAAGCACCAGGCCGACGCTTGCGACCGCTCCCTGGCGCACCATGAAATACGCGGCGTTGCCGTCGTGATCGATGGCGGCCTTATAGGAGCTGGAGCTGTAGATCATAATCAGGCCGAATATCGTCAGAAAGACGATGGCGAACAGCAGACTGTAGTCGTAAAAACGCTGCGACCGTTTCTTTCTCTCTTTTTCCTGGGCCATACCGTCTTCCTCCTTCCCGTTCTCCGGCCGCAAACGGCCGCTCCTTTTCTTCCGCTCTCTCCTCCGGCCGTCCCATGCGGCTTATCCGGATTTGAAAAATCACAGGCTTCTCACGCAGTCCTTAAAGATTCTGCCGCGCTCCTCATAGTCCTTAAACATTCCCCAGCTCGCGCAGGCCGGCGACAGCAGCACGCAGTCCCCGCTCTCCGCGTAGTAGGCGCAGACATTGACCGCCTCGGCCATATCCTCCGCATACATGATATTCGTAAACCCGTGTCTTCTCGCGCACTCGGCGATCTTATCGCGGGTCTGGCCGATCAGAACCAGATACTTAACGTTGCCGTCAAAGGACTCGATCCATTCGTCGTAGGAGGAGCCCTTGTCATAACCGCCGCCAATCAGGATGATCGGCCCAGGCATCGCCTTCACGGCCTGAATCGCCGCGTCCGGATTGGTTCCCTTGGAATCGTTGTAATAGCGGACGCCCAGGCGCTCCAGCACAAACTCGATCCGATGCTCCACCGCCTGGAACGCCTTGACGACGCGCAGAATCGTCGCCATCGGCACGCCCATGGCCGTGCTGACGGCAATCGCCGCCATCACATTTTCATAATTATGACGGCCCAGCAGATTCATGTCCCGCACATCCATGAGCCGTTCGGACCGGCCGCCCGCCGCGCGCATGATCAGATATCCGTCCATGTAATACCCGTCCGTCAGTCTGCTGCGGCTGCTGAAGAAAACGGTCCGCGGACGCAGCTCCGGCCGAACGCCGAACGCGCGGAGGACCTCGTCGTCATAGTTCAGCACGCAGACGTCCTCCTCCGTCTGGTTTGCGGTAATGCTCTCCTTTACCTCTATGTAGCGCTCCATGGTGTGATGACGGTTTAAATGATCCGGCGTTATATTCAGAATCGCGCTGGCCCGCGGATGGAAATCCACGATTGTCTCCAGCTGGAAGCTCGAGACCTCCGCCACCGTGACGCTCTGATCCGTGGTCTTAAGCGCCACGTCCGTGAACGGAATCCCGATATTGCCCACGACGTAGACGTCCCGGTAATAGGCCTTCAGAATCTCTCCTACCAAAGCAGTGGTCGTAGTCTTTCCGTTGGTGCCGGTAATCGCCGCTAGGCTCCCTCTCGCGCAGTGATAAGCCAGCTGAAGCTCGCCCCAGATCGGGATCCGCGCCATGCGGATCTGTTCCACAAACGGCTCCTCAAGCGAAATACCCGGACTGATGACGCACAGACAGACGTCCGTCAGATTTTCCGGCCGCAGTTCGCCCAAAACCACGGTAATCGCCGCCCCCTGTTCAAAATTTTCCAAAAGAGCGGGCGCATGCAGCGTGGAATTGCCGTCGTAAAGCACCACTTCTCCCCCCATCGCAAGCAATAATCTGGCGGAAGAGATACCGCTCTTGCCGGCGCCCGCCACCAGTACCTTCTGACTCTGGCTCATAAAATATTCCTCCTGATTTCTTCTATATCATAGGCTTTCGCGTCCCGCCAGCGCTTCCGCGGTCCGGCCGGACGGCTTTGCCGGGATGCCTACAGTCCCAGGTACGCAATCAGGCAGAGAATCGCGGTGACAATGGAGAACACCGCCACCACGCGGGTCTCGGACCACCCGCACAGCTCGAAATGGTGATGGATCGGAGCCATCTTAAAAATCCTCTTACCGCCCGTCTTCTTAAAGTAAGTCACCTGGATGATGACCGAAAGCACCTCAATCAGATAAATAAAGCCAATGATCAGGATAAACAGGGGCATCTGCATCATCAGCGCGCTGGCCGCCACGAAACCCCCGAGGGCCAGGGAGCCGGTATCGCCCATGAACACCTTGGCCGGATAGACATTAAACAGCAGAAAACCCAGAAGGCTTCCCACGACCGCCCCGGTAATCGGGCTGATGCCGCTGCCCTCTCCCAGCGCAATGATGGTCAGAAACGTAGCCACCAGTATTGTGACGCTGGTACACAATCCGTCCAGGCCGTCCGTGAAATTCACCCCGTTGTCGGTCCCCAGAAGCACAAGGAACACAAAGGGAATGTAGAGATATCCCAGATCCAGCCAGAACCCGCCGTCAAAGCCGCCTGTAAAGGGAACCAAAATCCGCGTCCCCACGTCGCCGGAGTGCATCAGATAGTACGTGAAAATCGCCGTGATCACGATCTGTCCCGCCAGCTTCTGCTTCGGATTCAGTCCCTCCGACCGCTTCATGACGATCTTGATGTAATCATCCAGAAAACCGATGATGCCAAAACCCACCGTCACAAACAGCACCGGGATTATCTTCGGATATTCCGGAATATAGAATACGGATGTGATGATAATACTGGAAAGTATGATCAGTCCGCCCATGGTAGGCGTCCCTGCTTTTTTCAAATGCGTCTGCGGGCCGTCCTCGCGCACCTGCTGGCCGAATTTCAGCCTGTGAAGGAACGGAATCACGATAGGGCACAGCACCGCGCTGATTGCAAAGGCGATGATTATCGCCAATATGGTTTCATTGATCATATCGCACCTCGTACTCTTATGTAGTTTACGGATTAGTATACGTCTTTTTGCCGGAATAATCAACCGCAACTTCCTTCGCTTCAATTCCCAGATACGGAAGAATATTCCGGAAGATATCCGCAATCACAGGCGCCGCGATGGTTCCGCCGTAATAGACGCCCTCCGGTTCGTCGATCGTGATGAGTGCGATGACCTGCGGATCGTCTGCCGGCGCGAAACCCATAAAACTGGAAATATATTTCTTAAGGCTTCTGGGAAGCTTCTCGGAGGTAGCCGTCTTGCCGCCGATCGCGTAGCCCTCAATTTTGGCGTTTTTGCCGCCGCCCTCCGCGACCACCTGTTCCAGCATATACCGCATGGTCGCGCTGGTCTCGGCCGAGACAATGCCCTCGCGCACCGAATAGGTGAACGTGTGGACGTTCGCACCGTCCGCGCTGACCGCGCGCATTGCGAAATGAGGCGTCACCCGCGTACCCCCGTTGATGATGGAGGACGCCGTCGTGATCAGCTGCAGGGGCGTGATCTGAAAGGACTGGCCGAAGGATACCGTAGCCAGCTCCACGAGCCCCATGTCCTCCTTCTTATGCATGATCGTGGCCGCTTCTCCGGGAAGATCCACGCCGGTCTTGCCCAGAAGACCGAACTGGGTAAAGTAGTGATAATATTTTTCCACACCCAGTCTCTGCCCCACGTCGATGAACACAGGGTTGCAGGAATTCATTGTCGCCTGAAGAAAGGTTTCCCCACCATGACCGCCGGTTTTGTGGCATCTGATCTTCCGATCCTCCACAATCCGGAATCCCGGGCAGGAAAAATGGTCATTCAGCCCCACCACTCCTGCTTCCAGCCCTGCCGCCGCCGTGACGATCTTGAAGGTGGAACCGGGTTCATAGGTATCGTTGATGGCCGGGTTTCGCCACATGCGGTTCAGCAAATCCTGCTTTGAGGCGGTGTCGCCGGGCTCCGGCTCCGTATTCAGCGTAAACGGATCGTTTAAGTTGAATTCCGGCACGTTCACCATCGCCAGAAGTTCGCCGTTTCTGGGATCCATCACGATCACCGTCACCCGTTTGGCGTTCTTCTCCTCCATGACCTTCAAGGCCGCCTGCTGGGCGTAGGTCTGAATGTTGACGTCCAGGCTGACGGTAAGGTCCGCCCCCGGCTCCGGCTCAATCCGGTCCTCAAAGGCATTCTCCAGCTCCACGCCGGCCGCGTCCGCCATCGTCAGAATCAGGCCGTTGCGCCCTTTCAGATACTCCTCGTAGCGGACCTCCAGGCCGATAATGCCCTGGTTGTCGCCCCCGGTAAAGCCCAGCACCTTCGACGCCAGGCTGTCATAGGGGTAATACCGTCTATAGTCTTCATCCACCTTCACGCCCGCGAGGCGCAGGAGGCGGATGCGGTCTCCTGTTTCTTTATCCACATTCGTCTTAATGATCTCGCGGGAACTGTAGCGATCAACCTTTTTCCGGACCTCCTCCTCGGAGATCCCAAGCTCCCCGGCCAGCAGATGCGCCACCTGCTCCGGCTCCTCAATCTGATTGTGGATCACCGACACCGTGCACACGGTTCGGTTTGTGGCAATAACGGTTCCGTTCCGGTCCAGAATCCGCCCTCTGGCCGCCTTGATGGTCCGCTCCCGCTGGTGGAGATTTTCCGCCATCCGGCCGTAGTAATCCGCGCGGCAGATCATCAGGTACTGAAGCCGCCCGGTCATCGCCAGCATCAGGATGCAGATCAGTACGCACGCTGTCACGGTGCGGGTTCTGTAGCCGCTCAGATTCCGGTTCATAGGCACCACTTATGGCCAAGTCATTGTTATAATATATGAGCCGGTCCGCATTTTATGCCGGCAAAAGCGGACATCCGCCGAAATCTATTCCTCCGGCCCGCCGCTCGGAAGCATATCCGGCAGGTCGGAAGGAAGGATGGAGCCGTCCTCACCGTAATTCGGCGGGACGTATTCCTCCGTCTCATAGGGGAACGGAGTGATTGTTCCTCCGGCTGTTCCGCTCCCCGGTTCCGTATTTCCGGTCTGTCCTTCACCGGACGGCTCACCGCCCTCCGCGGGCTGTCCTTCACCGCTCTGACCCTCGCTGGCGGTCCCTCCTCCGGCCGCGGTTTCGCCTGCCTGCCCGCCCTCTTGCGCGCCGGCCTGCGTCTCTGACGGTGCGCCGCCTTCTTCGGGCGCGGTCACATAGGTTCCGGACGGGCGGATCGGCGTCACCACCTGCACGTCGCCGGTCGGGAACACATTCAGATAAGGAAGAATATCCCCCATCACCTGGGAAAACACGCCGCTGGCGAAGGTGCTGTGGGCCTGATCCTCCACATGAGGCTCATCGATGACCACATAGACCAGAACCTTCGGATCATCCGTGGGCGCGATCCCGCAGAAGGACACCACATAATCCTGATGATTACGCGGAACCTTCTCCGCTGTACCGGTCTTTCCGCCGATGGCGTAGCCTTCCACCTTTGCCGCGGCTCCGGTTCCCTCTTCCACCGTCAGAAGAAGGGCGTTGCGCAGGAAGCGGCTGGTCGAATCCGATACGGTCTCCCGCACAAGCACGCCGTCGTTTTTCCGGATCACGGAACCGCCCTCGTTCAGAATCTGTTTGACCACATGAGGCTCGTAATAGTAGCCGCCGTTGATGCAGGAGGCAAACGCCGCCGCCATCTGTACCATCGTGCAGTTATAATTCTGACCGAACGCGTTCGTCGCAAGCGCCGAGGGCCCCGTCGTATCCAGCCGGTAGACCAGCGAGGACGCGGAGGCCTCGCCGGGCAGATCGATGCCGGTCTTGGCTCCCAAATTAAACATCGTCTGATATTTGTAGAATTTTTCTTTGCCGGTCAGGGCGGCGATCTGCATCATGGCGTCGTTGCAGGACTGCATGATGGTCTCCGTCAGGCTCAGCTCCCCGTGACCGCCCTTATGGTAGGCCGTACACTTGATCGTAAATCCGCCGACCTGCTGATAGCCGTCGCAGTAGAAATAATTATTTGTGTTGATCGCGTTCTCCTCAAGGGCCGTGGCCACCGTCAGAACCTTGGAGGGGGAACCCGGCTCATACGTATCGCTGACGCAGAAATTCCGCCACATCTGACTCATGGCGTCCACTTTTTCCTCGTCGCTCATCTCCGCAAGCTGCGCATCCGTGTAAGAGGAGCTCAGATCGCGCGGATTGTTTAAATCGTAATTCTTCTCATCGGCCATCGCCAGAATCTCGCCGTTGTTGGGATCCATCACGATGATGCCGATATGTTCGCTTCCGGTCTCCGCCTTCCACTGGGCGATGCGGTTTTCCACCATGGTCTGCACGTTCACATCGATGGTGGAGACCACCTTATAGCCGTTCTGCGCCGGCTTGATGACAATCTCCTTGTTCGACTCATCGTTCAGATAGCCGTACTCGCGGCCGTTGTTTCCGGTCAGCATATCGTTGTAATACTGCTCGATGCCGCCGCTTCCTGTGGTGCCGTCGCTGCTGGCGAATCCGATTACATTGCAGGCCAGGCTGTTATACGGATAAAGCCTGCGGTATTCCTCCTCGAACCAGACGCCGTAGACGCGCGCCCGGCTTTTTGCGTCGGCATTGGCCGCATTGATCTCATCCTTAAGCTTCTCGAATTCTTCCTTTTTATCATAGGAAACGCGCCGCTCATACCGGATATAGGGGGACGTCTTCTGGCTTCGCAGAGTCTCCATAAGTTCCGCCCTGTCGTAGCCGAAGCACTGTACCAGCGCGTCCACCGTCGTATCCAGATAATTCGCCTCGGTCTTCTCATCGTGGAAAATCTGACTCGCGTCAATGATTACATTATAGACCTTCTCGCTGGTCGCCAGATAAGTGCCGTTGCGGTCTACGATGTCGCCGCGGCGGTAAGGAATCGTGCGGCTGTCAAAGTTGGAGCGCTGCGTCAAAACTACCTTTGTGTAATCCTCGTTGTTCTCATCTACAATGGAATAGAGTACCCCGCTAAGCGCAAGTAAAGCCAGCATGATCACGACTACCGTGACTGCCAGCTTTTCCTGCATATATCGTTTGAGAATTTTCTTTCTCGGAGAGTGCTGATTACTATTGTCCTTAGTGCTGCGGGATGTCTTCATTTTGCCTTACATACTCACTTTCTGTCTTATTATACAGAAGTACCTGATCCTTTCCGGCATAAACCATGCCCAGCTCCTCTGTGGCGACCCGGTAGACATGATCCAGATCGATGCTGGTATTGATTCGGGTCTCCAGCGCGTCGTTCTCGGACTTTAACGTCTCGATCTCCTGCTCCAGAACCTTGATATGGTCCACGCGCGCGCTCATCTGCGACTGCAGCTGCAGATAGGTGACACAGATATATAATGTGCAGCAGGCCGCGATCACCAGCAGAATCAGATAAGGCAAATCGATCTGCAGTGCTTTTTCCTGATTTCTCCTGACCGTATAATCCACGCGCTGACGGCCCTTATGCTCCGGCTCACGCTCGGGCTTTCGTATGGGCTCCTCTGCAGGCTCCAGCTTTCTCACGGTATTGCCGTGGATATACTGCTCTTCCCTCGATGGCCGTCTCGTATTTCTACGTACCTGCCTCGCCTGCGCTGCTCTCGTGGCTGCCATATCGGTCTCCTTTCCATGCGGTCAGCGCGCCTCGAACACTCTCAGCTTCGCGCTTCTGCATCGTTTGTTCTCTTCTATCTCCTCCGCGGTCGGAACTACCGGCCTGCGCGTAATGACTTTTCCTCTGCTCTTCCTTCCGCACACGCACACCGGGAAATCCGGAGGGCAAATGCACGGGTTTTCATTCTCCCGGAAGCGGTTCTTCACGATTCGGTCCTCCAGCGAATGGAATGTGATGATCGCGAGTCTTCCTCCCGGCTTCAGCAGGCGGATCATGCCGTCGATGGAGTTTTCCAAAACCTCCAGCTCCCGGTTCACCTCGATGCGCAGGGCCTGAAAGGTCCGTCTGGCCGGATGGCCGGACGCCGCCCGCGCCTTCATCGGTATCGCTTCCTTAATAATCTCCGTCAGCTGACCGGTCGTCGTAATCGGGCTTACCTGCCGCTTCGCCGCGATGCGTCCGGCAATACTTTTCGCGAATTTCTCCTCGCCGTACTCCCGGAAGATGCGCGTCAGCTCTTCCTCGCTGTAATCCGCCACGACATCGGCCGCGGTCAGCGGCTGACGCCTGTCCATCCGCATATCAAGAGGCGCGTCCTCCCGGTAAGAAAATCCCCGCTCGGCGGCGTCGAACTGATAGGAGGAAACCCCAAGATCCAGATAAATTCCGTCCACTCTGTCAATCCCAAGCCCCGCAAGTACGTCTTCCATCCGCTCATAATTGCTTCGGACGATAGAGACCCGATCCCGGTAATCTGCCAGACGCTCGGCGGCCGCCGCAATGGCGTCCTCGTCCTGGTCGATACCGACAAGCCGGCCTTCCGGTCCCAGGCGGCCGCAGAGCTCAAGGGCATGTCCCCCGCCGCCCAGCGTGCCGTCCACATAGATCCCGTCAGGCTTCACCGACAGACTGTCTATCGTCTCGCGAAGGAGCACCGATCTGTGTTCGAACCTCATATGCTGAACCCTTCCAGGCTTTCGGCGATATCTTCGATGTCATCGTAATTATTCGCTTCCGTCCATCTGTCCTTGCTCCAGATCTCGACGCGGTTGCCGTTGCCCACAAGCACGGCGTCCTTCTCGATCTGCGCGAAGTTTCTCAGGACCGCGGGAAGCAGAATCCTCCCCTGCTTATCCACCTCGCAGGAAGTGGCCCCGGATAAGAAAAAGCGGGTAAGCTGTCTGGTATCGCGGGTGTTCGTGGGAAGCTCGGCCAGTTTCTTCTCGAATTTATCCCACTCGGAATTCTCGTAGGCACAGAGACAGTGATCCAAGCCCTTTGTGACAATGAACTCATCGCCCAGTATCTCGCGGAACTTGGATGGAACAATCACCCTGCCTTTCGCATCAACCGTATGGTTGTACTCACCGATGAATCCCATGCCCGTCTCCTAACCAGTTCCTAGCGGTATCTCTACCACTATTTACCACATTTTCCTACAAACATCCACTTTTCCCCACCTGGTATTAATTATTCTAGTACAAGATTCAGAAAAACGCAAGGAATTTTTGAAAAAAAATTCAAAAAAATGAAGCAATTGCGTGGTTTTCCGCAATTGCCTCAAAATGTGGTGGATCTTAAAATCCGGCTACAATATATTGTTCAATCAACTCGTCCAAACGGACGCTGTCCTCGTAAATCTCTTCGTATCGCCTCTTCTCGTCGATACTCTGATTCAGCTTCCTGCGGGCTGACTCGATACGCTGAATCAGTTCTTCCCTGCTTAGTTTGTCCATCATTTTCCTCCTTCTGCATGTCTTATCTTCCTTCTGCCTAACGCCAGACCTGCTGCCGCAACTACGACCAGCGCCATGGATAATGCCTGCGACACAGGGATCCCAGTCGCAAAAAAAATCAACTGATCCGTGCGCAGACCTTCGATCCACGCGCGTCCCAGCCCATAGCCCATCAAATAGATACAAAGCATCTCGCCGTCAAAGCGCTTCCGTTTCCGATACCAGAGCATAAACAGCAGAACGCCCAGATTCCACACGGATTCATAGAGAAAGGTGGGATGCACCTGGATATATTCAATCCCATTCTCCACGATCAGGTGGTCCAAAAGCTCCTGCGAGATCATGCTCTCATTCACTAGCGCCCGGCGGATGCGCATAGCCAGAAGGCTGTCCGTATAGCCTCCGAACGCCTCACAGTTAAAAAAGTTTCCCCAGCGGCCGATGATCTGGCCGGTAATCAGTCCCAGGCAGGCCGTGTCCGCCATGGAGAAAAAGGAGAGCTTCCGCGCCTTCACAAAACAAAGCAGCGTCAGTACACCGCCGATAACGCCGCCGTAGATCGCCAGCCCTCCGGCACGGATATTCAGAATCTGCAGCAGGTCGTTCTTATAGTTGTCCCAGTCGAAAACTACATAATAGATTCTGGCGCCAATGATGGAAAAGACAATCGCGTAGAGAGCAAAATCCAGATAGGTATCCGGATCCTGCCCGCGTCTCCTCGCATCCGAGCGGGCCACTAAGATTCCTGCCATCATGCCGATGCCGATGATAATTCCATAAAAGGCGATCCGAAAGCCGAAGACGGAAATATTTCTCCCGAGATGCTCAATCGTAATGCCCAGATGGACGAAGCAGATGTCTGCTGCTGAATTCATAGCTGTCCTTTCCCTTCTCACTGATTTTCTCCATTTTACCGCCAAATACCTAAAAAAGCAATCCCATTCGACCGACACTTTGCGTCAGGCTTCGACAGAGGCCGGAAAAAGGGCTTTCATTTCCCGCGCGGGTGTGCTATACTCCACGTAAACAAGCACACTCAACAGAAAGAGGTTATCATATGAAATTAGGAATCGTAGGCCTCCCCAACGTAGGCAAAAGCACGTTATTCAATTCCCTGACAAAGGCCGGCGCCGAGTCCGCCAACTACCCCTTCTGCACCATCGATCCCAACGTGGGCGTGGTAGCCGTGCCGGACGAGCGCCTGAAACTCCTCGGCGACCTCTACCATTCCAAAAAGGTGACGCCGGCCGTCATCGAGTTCGTCGATATCGCCGGTTTGGTAAAGGGCGCCTCCAAAGGCGAGGGACTGGGCAATCAGTTCCTCTCCCACATCCGTGAGGTGGACGCCATCGTCCACGTGGTGCGCTGCTTCGAAGACAGCAACGTGATCCACGTTGACGGAAACGTCGATCCTCTGCGCGATATTGAAACCATCGATCTGGAGCTGATTTTCTCCGATTTGGAGATCTTGGAGCGCCGCCTTTCCAAAACCGCCAAGAGCGCGTTCAACGACAAGTCCCTGGCGAAGGAAGTGGAGCTTCTGAAGGGTCTAATCGCCCATCTGGAGGATGGAAAAGCCGCGCGCACCTACGTCTGCGACGACGAGGATCAGCTGGCAATCCTATCCGGGCTGAATCTGCTGACTTACAAGCCGGTCATCTTCGCCGCCAACGTAAGCGAGGACGACCTGGCAGACGACGGCGCCTCCAATCCCCACGTGCAGAAGGTGCGCCGTTTCGCGGCCGAAACCGGTTCCCAGGTGTTCGTGATCTGTGCCAAGATCGAGGAGGAGATCGCGGAGCTGGACGACGACGAGAAGGCCATGTTCCTTGAGGATCTGGGATTGTCCGAATCCGGACTGGAAAAGCTGATCGCCGCCAGCTACGATCTGCTGGGACTTCTGAGCTTTCTCACCTCCGGCGAGGACGAGACGCGCGCCTGGACGATTCGGAAGGGGACAAAAGCCCCGCAGGCTGCCGGCAAGATCCACTCCGATTTCGAGCGCGGCTTCATCCGCGCCGAGGTCGTCAATTACCGGGATCTCCTCGACTGCGGCGCTTACGCCGCCGCCCGCGACAAGGGACTGGTACGGCTGGAGGGCAAGGACTACGTCGTGCAGGACGGGGACGTGATCCTGTTCCGATTTAACGTATAAATCTGCGCCGCCAAGGGGGCCGCTGTCAACGTGCAGGACACCGAACATGGACCTGCCGCAGCGGCCCCTTTTATCATGATTTCCAGAACCGCTGCCCGCACTTTGGACAGTATTCGAAATCCTCCGTCGTCTCATAGCCGCAGTTTGCGCAGCGCTTCGCCGGCCGCCAGGCAGATCCGCCGTCCCCGGCCTTAACCATTGTCAGCATATCGGGCGTGAGCGTCAGTTCCTCGCCCCGCGCGATGCGGCGCCCTGCCTCCGGCTGCAGTTCGTAGACCGTGCCGCAGCAGCTGGTCTTCACATAGTAGCGCTTCCCCCACCTGAAGGTCGGGATAAAAAACAGCGACAGGTACATGTACGTCATATAGACCTGATAACGGCCATAGCGTCCGCAGCGGTCGCAGATGAACAGGGACGCATTGTACGCCAGTTCCTTCATCCCCTGATTGATTCCCATAATAAAAAACATTCTCAAGCTTCCTTTCTTCCGGAAATGGAGACGGCCGGCAGCCGGCTGTCCTCAGCCGCCTACACCGGTATGATCTCCATAAGATGCAGCGAACAGATAATCCGTTCCTTCACATGTTTCTTCGTCATCTGCTGAAGCGCCCGCTGATAGTAATCCAGCTGAACCTTATAACGCTTCTTTAAGACCTCTTCCTCCCCCTTGGCGACCCGATCCGTCTTATAATCCAAAAGCACCAGTCCGTCATCCTCCTCCAGATACGCGTCAATGATGCCCTGGATCAGCACCAGCTCGTCGGAATCGGCAAGACCCATCTCCCGCGCCGGAATCCCAAGCACAAACTGCTGCTCCCTGTGAAGCCGCCCCGCTTCCTGCGCGCGGCGCATACGCTCTCCGAACGGCGAGGATACGAAGCGCCATATGGGGTAGGGCTTCACCAGCCCGGCCGCCTGCGCGCTGAGGCGGTGCTGCGCTTCCATCGCCCTTATCTGATTCTCCACATCCGAGAACGCCGTTCCCTGTGTGAAGTCCCAGAGCTCCAATACGCGGTGGAAGGCCGTCCCCCGGCGCGCCGCTTCTTCCATGACGGCCCGGATTTCCGCTGCGGACGCTTCCTTCGCGGCAGGCTGGCTCCCCGCTGCGGGCTGGTCTCCCGCTGCGGGCACTTCCTCCTTTCCCATGTCGGCGCCTGGGATACGGGACTCCTCTGAAGGGCGGAGCGTAAGATAGTCCGCAGCAGCGGCCTGAATCAGCCCGGTAAAATCATCGACCTCCTGGCCGAGCTTTTTAAGCTCGGAAACCGTCATCTTCGTATGGAGACTGACGTCGGCTTCATGGGCATAACGATAGCCGAAGCATCGATCCATCTGCATGCTCACAGAACTGCGGGCGGACACGTCCTCCGCCTTCATAACGCTCTCAGAATCATGGGCAGACGCTTTCTCCTCCTTCGGCTCGCCTGCCAGGCGCAGCAGTTCCTCTTTCCCGGCGCTCTTTTTGATCTGACGCGCCACCTCCTCGCCCACCAGAGTCTCCACCGGAATCTGCCGGACCTCCATGAGGCTGTCCTGCGACGGGTGGGTCATCAGAACCCAGTCCAGATAAGATCCGGCCGTGGAGAGAACTGTGTAGGAAATCTGCGCCGGCCGCCCGGTCTCTCCGCCGCCGTCCGGTCCGCCCCACTCCACATTTTCCCATTTCTCCAGCTTTTTCTCCAGGGAACGGTCGGCGCCCGTCATAATCAGCAGCTCCCTGGCCCTGGTCATGGCTACGTAGAGAACCCGGAGTTCCTCTCCCAGATTGTCCAGATCCAGTTTCCGCTTCAGGACATTTTTCTTAAGCGTCGGGCCCTTGACGCGGCGCTGCAGATCCAGATAATCCGTGGCGATCCCCAAATCCAGGTCGATGATCAGCTTGCCGCGCACATCCTGCCTATTGAAATGTTTGCCGAGGCCCGCAAGGAAAACGATGGGAAACTCGAGGCCCTTGCTCTTATGGATGCTCATGACCCGCACCATATTCTCATACTGTCCGGCCGAGGCCTCCCCGAAATCCGTCTCGTACTTCTTAAGCTGCGTGATGTAACGGATAAACTGGAACAGACCCTTGTAGCTCGTCTTCTCAAACGCCGAGGCCTTCTCGATCAGCATGTCCAGGTTGGCGCGCCGCGTCTGACCGGCCGGCATCGCCGAGACGTAATCGTAATAGCCGGTCCGTTCGTAGACCAGATAGATCAGCTCGTGAATCGGCAGATAAGCGGACTGTGCCCGCAAATCGGCAAGCAGAGCGGCAAACCGGCGCAGCTTCGGGACGACCGCATCCAGGTGAGCCCCGTATTCTCCATATGGAACTCGACCCGCCTTCTTCTCGTCTGCTGTCGCCCTTTCTGCTGTCTCCCTTTCTGCTGTCTCCCTTTCTGTTGCCGCTTTCTCTCCTGCTGTCCCTTCTACTGCTGTCCCCTCGACTGCCTCCTCCGTCAGATACCGGAACGCACCATAAATTCCACGGTCCTGCCTGTGCTCCGACACCTTTTTATAGGCGGCCGCCATCCAGGCCAGCTCCTCCTCATCCAGACCCACCATAGGCGAGCGCAGCACGGCTGCCAGCGGGATATCCTGAATCGGATTATCGATGACGGCCAGCATCGCCAGTACCGTCTCCACCTCGACCGTATCAAAATAACCGGTGCCTGTCTCCGCGTAGGCCGGAATCCCCTCCCGCGTCAGTACCTGCAGAATGGTCTCGCTCCAGCCGGCCATGCTCCGAAGCAGGATCACCATATCGCCGTATCCGGCTGGCCGATAGGCCGCCTTTTCCTTATCCCACACTTCGATGCCCGTCTGCGGATCCACAAGCTCGCGCATCCGCGCCGCGATCAGCTTCGCCTCCAGCTCCCGGGCCGTATAGTCCGCCGTTTCCTCATCCAGCACGCCCATGGATTCCTTCCCGATATCCAAAAGAAGCAGTTCCGTCCGCGCGGCGCAGCGTCCGCCCTCCGGGAACACGGCTCCGGCGTGCAGGGCTGATTTTTCGGTGTAATCCACATTGCCCAGATTCTTCGTCATAACCTGATAGAAAATCCGGTTGACGCTCGCGAGCACCGTCCCGCGGCTCCGGAAATTCTGATGCAGTTCGATCCGGCGTCCGGGGCCCGTCCCTTCCGTGTATGTCTCATATTTCTCCATAAACAGTTCCGGGCGGGCCAGACGGAACTTATAGATACTCTGCTTGACATCGCCTACCATAAACACGTCCGGACGGCCGAACCGCTCGCCGGACAGCGCCTGAATCAGCGTTTCCTGCACGTAGTTGCTGTCCTGGTATTCGTCCACAAGGATCTCCGCGTACTGGCGGCTCAGCTGATCGGCCGTCTCCGTGAAGCGGAGGCCTTCTGCCGCGCCGGCCGGCTCCGTATCCGCTGCTCCTCTGCCGGCCGGCTCCGTATCCGCCGCTCCGCTGCCGGTCGGCTCCGTATCCGCCGCTCCTCTGCCGGCCGCTGCCGCATCGCCGTCCGCATCCTCCGGCCTTTTCACCAGGATCTCCAGCGCGTAATGTTCCAGGTCGTTAAAATCCACCAGGTTCTTGTCCTTCTTCGCCTCCTGATAGCGCCTGGCAAACTCCTCCGCCAATTCCAGAAGCTTAAGCACCACATCCCCCGTCGCCAGAAGATCCGCGGCGGCTTCCGCCTCCGTCTGTTCCCCGTAGGCCGCCTTCAGGCTTCCGACCGCCTTTTTAATCCGGTTGCGGCATTCGCTCACCCGCTCCTTTTTCACCGGATCAATCTCCTTGCCGCGGGCCGGCCGCAGCCGTCCAAACTCCGCCGCCCGGAGCTTCTCGGAAAGTCCGTCATACGTCTCCGCGGCCGCAAGGCCGCGAAGCATCGCAAGCTCCTCCAGCAGCGCCGGCAGATAGACCTCCGGCCCGTCCGGCTCGCGGCACAGTTTTGCGGCCTCCTCATACTGCTCTGTCATCTCTTTAAGCTGCCGTCTTACATCCGCCATCAGAAACCGCATCCACCCGGCGCCGCGCAGACTGCCGTCCTCCATCTGTTTCAGCTCCCTGCGGCAGCGCGCGATCCACTGTTCCGGAAAGGGATTGCTCTGGGCGAAGGTATATACCTGCTGAATATAATCCTCGACGCTGCTGTCTGTCCTGCCCGCGGCATAGGTATCCACGAACCGTTCAAACGCCTCATCCCCCACGGCATAATACTCCTCCAGCATCGCCTCCATCACGTCCGCCCGCAGAAGCTTAAGCTCCCCCTCGTCGCCGATGCGAAACGCCGGATCGATGTCCAGCAGATTAAAATGATCCCGGATCAGGCTCAGACAGAAGCTGTCGATGGTCGTAATCTGCGCATAGGGAACCAGCGCCGCCTGCGCCTGCAAATGTTCATTGTCCGGCTGCTCCATAAGCTTCTTTTCGATCGCCAGGGCGACCCTCTCCCGCATCTCCGCTGCGGCCGCGTTCGTAAACGTCATCACAAGCAGCCGGTCGATATCCAACGGGCGCGGCCCTTCGCTGATCAGACGGATGATCCGTTCGACCAGCACCGCGGTCTTACCGCTTCCCGCGGCCGCCGAAACCAGCAGGTTGCATCCCCGCGTCTCGATGACCTCAAGCTGTTTCTCCGTCCACTGCATCCGCCGCGCCTCCCTTCTCCATCTCCTCCCACACCTGCTGCGCATCCAGCGAAGCAAACCGCCGAAAATGACAGCCTTCAATCCTGGTATCGAAACCGCACACGCTGTGGTACGGGCAATAGGTGCAGGCCGTCTGGCTGCCGCTCTTCTGGGGCTCCGCGTCGATCCGCCCCTCCAGAATCTCGCGTCCCTCCCGTTTAAGCTGTCCGCGCACATACTGCCGCAGCAGTTCAAACCGCCTGCTGCTGGCCACCGAGGACTGACTCTCCTGGATCAGGCCGTCTTTCAGCGTCACCGGAATCACATCGGATTTCTGCTGAATCTGCCTGTCCAGGCGGCGCGCGATCTCAAAGTCGCTGTTGACCAGACCGTTCATCCGAAGCTGACGCAGGATTTCGCCGTCCACGTCCTCCTCCGTCTGCCCCGCTTCCCGCTCCGCCAGCGGATCCCGGATATTATAATAGAAGATTCCCGCAGGCACCACTTCCTGACCCGGATGACTTCGCTGGGTCAACTCCATGACGGCGTCCATATACACCACAAGCTGCAGCTGCAGGCCGTAATATACCGCCGCCAGGTCAAACTGCGTTCCGCCGGACTTATAATCGATGATCTTCACATAGACCCGCTGACCGTCCTCGCAGAGATCCAGCCTGTCAACGCGTCCCCGAAGGTGCAGCGCCTCCTCGTCGGACAGCCGAATCTTCATGGCCTGCAGATTGTCGATCGCGGAAAAGGAAACCTCAAAACCTGCCGGTTCGAAGTCCCCCTTCCGGAGCTGCCGCGTCAGGGCCCAGACCGTCCGGTCCGTCATCCGCTCAATCCGCGCCGCCAGATACTGGTTGCGCGCAGAGCTTGTAAGAATCGTATTGCCATACTCCGCCGTCACCCTGGAAACGCATTCGTGCACGAGGGCCTTCCGCTCCTCTTCTTCCAGACTGGCCGCCCGTATCCCGCGCGCCGTCATTTCCTTAAAGCACAGGTCGATGGAGCTGTGAAAGAGATTTCCCATATCCACCGCCGCGATCCGGTACTCCTGCCGCTCCAAAAGTTCCAGGCCGTAGCTCAGAAAATGGGCATAGGCGCAGGACGCGTACTGTTCCAGCCGCGTCACGCTTCCCTGCAGCACTTTGCCGTAAAGCGCCTGGGCCGCCGCCTTGCTGACCCCTCTCTTCTCATAGGAATAAAACGCGGCGTCCGTCAGACCGCGCACCAGCCCGGCATACTCCGGACTGGCCGCAAACCAGCGGTATAGTTCCAGAAACGAATCGCTTTCCAGACCGGGCGCGGGCCTTAACGCGCTCCCACTCTGCGTTTCGTCCGCCGCGTACTCCCGCAGTCCGCGGATCAGCCGTTCCTTCGCGGCCGTCCTTGACACGATCTCCCCCTGCCGCTCTTCTGTCTCCCGCACCGTAAGCCGCGGAAACATCCGCCGAAGCTCGCCGATCAGACTGGACGGTCTGCGGCTCTTTCCCGCCGTGTCCAGAAGCGAATAAGACAAAATCAGGCGTTCTGACGGCTTTGTCATCAGCAGATACAGATAATACCTCTGTGTGAAGCTGTCTTCCTTCGACGTCGGCGCCAGCTCGATCCGGCGCTGCTTCAGCGCCTCACGGTCCATATCCGTCAGCAGGCTCTGCGCATCCTTTCTGGACGGAACCACGCCCTCGTTGACGCCGATGAAGAAGAGCACGCGGATCTGATCCAGCCGGGTCCTGGTGATATCTCCGACCACCACCCGATCCACGGTCGCCGGGATAACGCCCACCCGAATCTCCGAAAAACCGGCGTCCAGAATCTCAATATATTCCTTCAGGCTCAGCTTCTCGCTTCCCAGAAGCCCTGTCAGACGCTCAAACAGCTCCTCTACCCGCCCGTAAACCTGCTCATACTCCTTCGCCAGTCGATAAAGACCCTCCCGTTCAAAATCGGCCTGCCGCTGCCTCAGCTTCCCGCGCACGCCGCAGGCGTCCAGCCAGCGAAGCACCGCCTCGTTCATGGTCCGCACCGTTCTTCCGTCTTCGCGCAGGGCCTCCCGCAGAGCCGCAAGAGGCGCCAGAATCTCCCTGCGGAAGGCGTTCAGCTGATCCAGATTCAGATCCTTCGCCCCCCGATACGTATATTCCCACTCCGAATCCCAGCGCTTAAATCCGCGGATGCCAAGCGCCATGCAATAATTCTCCAGCCGGTCCAGCTCCTCGGTATCCCCGGCCGCCAGCCCGCTTTTCAGATAGCGGAACATACTCTCATAGTCAAAATCCCGCCGCACCGCCTCAAGCCCCGCACGGATGAATTCCACCATGGCATTTTCCAGGATGCTCTTCTTGCTGTCCATGAAGAAAGGAATATCCTCCGTCTGGAAACGGTTGACTATCTCATTGCGGCAGCCGGCCAGATCCCCGGTAATCACGGCGATTTCCCTGTAGCGGATTCCCTCCTTCTGCACCAGCGTGTGGATTCGCAGCGCCACGGCCGCTATCTCGTCCCCCGGAGCGGCCGCCTGATAGATCTCCACCTCCCGCGGCTCCCAGTCCGCCGAACCGTCGTAACGGTATAAATGTTTTTCAATGTACGCAAGCGCGGGGCTTCGGCGAAACCGCCACGGGACGCCTAAATCCACTCCGTCATCCTGACTCTGCGCCGCCTCCATGCCCAGAAGCACATCCTCATCCCGCTCCACGCCGTGCTCCGCCGCCAGCCGCGCAAGCTTCCAGACGACTTCCGTTCCCATATAGAACAGATTCTGATATTTTCCGCGACGGTACGGCCCCGCCTTCGGATCCATGCTGACCGTGACGATCACCTGCTTCGCGTGGATCATAAGAAGCTCCAAAACCCGGTACTGCACCGGCGTAAAACCCGTATAACCGTCCAGCGCAACCACGCTGCGCTTCACCAGCTCCGACTGCGGCAGGACACGGCAAAGCACATCCAGAATCTCCTCCGCCGTTATAAACCGGGCTTCAATCTCCTCCCGAAAGGCCCGGTACAGAAGCTCCAGGTCGCCGCACTTGGCGCGCAGAAGCGCGCTGTCCGCCTCCTGCGCCGCCGCTCCGAGCGCCTCCGGCTCAATTCCATACTGGCAGAGTTCGGAAAGCATGGATTTCAGCTGATTGATAAACCCTGTCTGATTCAGGTGCCCGCCGTAAAGCGTCAGGTTCTTCCTCTGCTGCGCCGCCACCTTCCGAAGCACCATGGATTTCCCCATATCGTCCAGCACCGTCAGATGTTCCACCGCCAGCTCCTCGAAGATCCGGTACGCCAGCCGGTTAAAGCTGACGATGTCAATATTCATCGTGCCGTGATCCGGATGCATCGTCACAATCTGCTTCTGTGTCTGCATCGTAAACTGCTCCGGCACGATCGCTATAAAGGAAGCGTCCGGTTCCCGCAGCGAACGGTCGATCAGATCACGATAAAGTCTGTATGTCTTTCCGGAGCCGGAGCTCCCGATGATAAACTGAAGCGACATGCGAACCTCCCCGCCCTTATTCCCAGGCATCCGCCGTCCGCGTCCCCCCGCGGAAAGCGCGTCTGCCGTCTGTCTGTGTTCTCCTTTCGATTATACACCGAAACCTTCCCGGCCGCCAGCATATTTTCCCCGGCTTCCTAATACATTGTAACAAATCCAGCTTACCGGAGGGCCAGACATGAGCTCCAGAACAAAAATCGTCGTACTAAAAATGAAGGAGATTATCTACACCGCCATTTTCATCGGGCTTGCCATAGTGCTGATCACGCTGCTTCTGATCATGTTCCGTCCGAAACGCGAGGCAGCCGTATCCTCCCAGTCCGCCGCCTATGTGCCGGGCGTCTACACCGCCTCCCTGACCGTGGGCAGCCAGAACGTAAACGTGGAGGTAGCCGTGGACGCGGAGCGGATCAATTCCATCTCCTTTGTCTCCCTGGACGAATCCATCACGACCATGTATCCGCTGATGCAGCCCGTCATGAACGACCTTGCGGAGCAGATTCTGACGAAGCAGTCCCTCGAAGACCTTTCCTATTCCATGGAGACACGCTACACGTCCCAGGCGGTCCTCGGCGCCATCGAAACGGCGGTAGAGAAAGCGAGGCTCCGCTGAAAGCGATACATGTAACGGTAAATGTAAGAATCCTGCTCTTGTATTCCCACACCGGTTATGCTATAGTGACATCGCATCCATTTTCATAAGAAACACAGCTATAAAAGGATTTTTGCCATGAAACCGTTACGTGAGAAAACAGCCGGAAATCCCGGCCGGGAACACAGCAATCAGATCACCGAGGGAGTTATCTGGAAACAGCTCCTTCTGTTCTTCTTTCCTATTCTGTTCGGCACCTTTTTCCAGCAGCTGTACAACACGGTGGACGCCATCGTGGTTGGCCAGTTTGTGGGAAAGGAAGCCCTGGCATCGGTCGGAGGGCCTACCAGCAACATCATCAATCTGCTGGTCGGCTTTTTCGTCGGCATCTCTTCCGGCGCGACCGTCATCATCTCCCAGTACTACGGGGCCGGGCGCGCGGACATGGTCGGCTACGCGGTGCACACCTCGGCGGCGTTCGCGCTGGCGGGCGGCGCGTTTCTCACGGTAGTCGGACTGATCATCACGCCGTATGCCCTGACGGCCATGGGAACGCCCGCCGACATCATGGAATACTCCATCCTGTATATGCGGATCTATTTTCTGGGAATGATCCCGAATCTGATCTACAATATCGGCTCCGCCATCCTGCGGGCCGTGGGCGACTCCCGGCGGCCGCTGTACTTTCTGATCGCCTGCTGTATGTCCAACATCGTCCTGGACCTGCTGTTTGTCGTCGTCCTGAAAATGGGCGTGGCCGGCGCCGCGCTGGCTACCATCCTCTCGCAGACGGTCAGCGCCGTTTTAGTCGCCGCCGTCCTCTCCCACACCCGGGAAATGTACCGGCTGACATTTTCGAAGATCCGCCTGGACCACCGGATGCTGCGCCGCATCATCCGCATCGGCCTTCCGTCCGGCCTCCAGTCCATGATGTACTCCATCTCCAACGTTCTTATACAGTCCAGCGTCAACAGCCTCGGCACCGACACGGTCGCCGCCTGGACCGCATACAGCAAGGTGGACGTGCTCTTCTGGATGACAATCAATGCCTTCGGCATCGCCATCACCACCTTCGTAGGGCAGAATTACGGGGCCGGCAAGACAAAACGTATCTACAAGGCCATGAATACCTGCCTGGTCATGGCCGCCGTCACGACGGTTCTTCTGTCCGTATCCCTCTATTCCGTCGCCTTTCCGCTTCTGCGCATCTTCACGACGGACGAGGAGGTTCTGCGAATCGGCGTCAGCATCCTGCGCTTTCTGGTGCCTGCCTATATCACGTACCTGATCGTCGAGATTTACTCCGGCGCTCTGCGCGGCGTAGGCGACGTATGGATTCCCATGATTTTCACAATGGCTGGCGTCTGCGCTCTGCGCGTGATCTGGGTTCTGATCGCCGTTCCCATCCGCCGCGAGATACGCACCATCATTTTCAGCTACCCGCTCACCTGGACCGTGACGTCGATCCTTTTGCTGGTTTATCTGCACTTTTTCAGCAGGCTGAAAAGACGCTGAATCACCGGGAGGAGCTGCCGAAAAATCTGCGAAAATCATCTGGAAGCCGACGCCAAAAAATTTTTCAAAAAGGTGTTGACAGATTAAAAAATGTGGGTTATAATCCCTATTGTTCGTGCAGAAGTGGCGGAATTGGCAGACGCGCACGGTTCAGGTCCGTGTGGTAGCAATACCTTGTGGGTTCGACTCCCATCTTCTGCAGATAGAAGGTCCCGAAAGTTCGGGACTTTTCTTTTTCCATGCAAACGGAGCGCCAGTGACGCTCCGTTTGCATTTCTTGCTGCGTATATGTGCGTACATACTCATCTTCTTTTGTCACCCAGTTTTTGATATCGTGCCGCATAACCATATGCCCCCCGTCAGTATGCCTCCGCGCTCCTCGAGAAATCCGTCGAAGCTCCTTGATTTGATTCCCCTTTTCGGGTATAATATTCTTATTCTTTTGACCGGAATCGTGCTTCAAAGGTTCAGCCAGGATACTTTAATCGATGGAAAAGGACAGCTGATATGGGAATCAATGTTAACGAAACGCTTGCAAACGGAGTGCAAAAATGGACTGGAACCGTCAACCAAAAAGCTTGGACTTTGCTGTGCGGGAATGCGGCCGACGCACTCTCCGGCCTTGAAGATGAAAGCGTTAACTGTATCATCACCTCGCCTCCATATTATAGTCTGCGCGATTACGGCGTCGATGGGCAAATTGGCTTGGAAGACACCGTAAGCGCTTATGTAGCATCCCTCTGTGAGGTAATGGATCAATTATACAGGGTTCTCAAAAAAGATGGTTTGCTGTTTCTTAATATGGGGGATACCTATTATTCCGGAAAAGGCGCGTCCCATGGCACAGATTCCAAAAGCCGCAAGCGCAGGTTCGGCCTGCGCCCCGTCGATAAAAGCGGCGGACTGGGCGAAAATATTGAACGGAAATCCATTATTGGGATACCATGGAGAGTCGCAATCGAAATGACCTCAAGGCGATGGGTTCTGAGATCGCCCATTATCTGGCGCCGGGACAAAACGCTTCCGGAAGCCGTTCAGGACCGCCCTCACCGGAGTTATGAATACATTTTTATGTTTGCGAAAAACCGCAAATATTATTTCAACAGAGCCCCTTTGCTGGAGCAGCAGATGGATGAGGACGTCTGGACAATCACCGTCCGGCCGTCCGGCACGGAGATTGAAACCGCCCCATACCCTGATGAGCTGGTCTCGCGATGCCTGGATATCGGATGCCCCGAGGGCGGCGTGGTGCTCGATCCCTTTGTCGGCAGCGGCACAACGATGAACGTAGCGCTGCAAAGCGGCAGGTCCGCAATCGGAATTGATATCAGCCCGTCGTTCTGCCATTACATTTTGGAGCATTTGGAGGATCAAAAATGATCTATCTCTCGGTTGAATATATTTTAAGCGCCATCCATCAGCTTAAGGCGGTACATCCATTCCTCGGAATCACCTTTTTGACCTGCAAGAAAAACAAACTGCCAATCGGCACGCCAGAGGTATTTCCCATGGATGCGCTCACGCGCGATTTCATGAACGACATTCACAGAGTCTGCCCCTCGTCGGAATTTTATTTTCAGCCATACGTAACGGTCAGGGGGAAGCAGTGGGTGGCCGCCAAATATCCCTCCTCCGGGCTGCAGGCCATCAACACCCAAACGTTCGGCACAGCATTTATCCATGTCAGGAACAGCACCTCCTGGGCCTGGGTTAACGATTACATTGCCCAAATTCAGAAAACCGCCGCGATCAAAACCAAAAAGAAAATTCCGCTTGCCGCCATGGCAATATGGACTTTAAAGAATGATAAATGGAAGGACACGGCCACTCTTGACGACGTGATCCGCAAATTTCTCAGCGAGTACCACATCACCTCCGAAGAATGCAGCGCTCTTTTCTCCGATGAGAGCGCCTTTCCGAATGCCGCGGCGTTCCAGAGCGAGCCTATATCATGGAATCAATTATCAAATAATCTTTCCGCTCCGCCGGACGCCGCTCCCGACCAGGAGGGAACCCTCTCGAAGCTTGAATTAATCAATGTCGGTCCATGCGATCACGCGGAAATGGCGCTATCCCCGCGGCTGAATATTATCACGGGAGACAACGGTTTAGGGAAAACCTTTCTGATGGACTGCGCCTGGTGGGCCCTTACGAATACCTGGGTTGGAAACGAGGCGAGACCCAAATATGCGGGAGGCAGCAGACGCGCGTCCATCACCTTTTCGATCGCGGGAAAGTCTAAAATAGCGCAGGAAAAAAAGATTCTCTACGACAATAAGAGAATGACCTGGAAACGAACCGCAGACACGGCCACGATCCCCGGACTGATTATCTATGCTTTGGTTGACGGCTCCTATGCCGTATGGGATCCGTCGAAGAACTCGATGGAAAATGCCGATTCCCTGGTTCTCACCCGTCAGCAGGTGTGGGATGGGCATGGAACGAACATCGAGGGACTGATCAGAGACTGGGTGAAATGGCAGAACACTCCGGAGAAATATCCATTTGAAATATTAAAACATGTTTTGGCGTCGATGTCGCCGCCCGATATCGGCGAGCTGACCCCGGGCGAACCCATTCGCATTCCGAACGACAGCCGCGAAATCCCGACCATTCGTTATCCATATGGGACCGTGCCCATAACAAACTCCTCTGCCGGAGTCGGAAGAATTATCACTCTCTCCTACTTAACGGTATGGGCATGGAACGAACACAGGGAAAACTGCAGATTAAGGGGAATTCAGCCGGATTCCAGAATCGTCGTCATGGTTGACGAATTGGAAGCGCATCTGCATCCCAAGTGGCAGCGCACGATTTTGCCTGCCCTCATCGGCGTGCAGAAATTATTGGCGGATGAACTGGAAATCCAATTTATTATAGCGACACACTCCCCTCTGATCATGGCGTCCTCGGAATCCGTTTTTCATCCGGAAATGGATAAATTGTTTCAAATAAGACTATCAGAGGAGACAGCTGACGCCTGTCTGACAGAAGAAACTTTTATTCGATACGGCCAGGTAAACTCGTGGCTTACCTCGCCTATTTTCCAGCTGAAACAGGCGCGGTCAACCAGGGCGGAGCAGGCCATCAGCGAGGCCAAAAACCTGCAGCTTGACGACAATCCGTCTGATTCGGATGTTCAGGCGGCACACCAGAAGCTATTGCAGTGCCTGGCGCAGAACGATCCATTTTGGCCGCGCTGGATTTACTTTGCCGAAAAGCACGGGGTGTCGCTATGATTCATGTCGATTTACAACCGGAACCGGCCGATTTCGACGTCAGGGTAAGACAGCCCGGTCATGCCTTCCTGAGCAGATTTCCTGCGCCAAGCAGCAGCCAGTGGAGCAAAAATAATTACTGGTCCAGATGCAGCCTGCAGCTGTACCAGGCATACGGGGGAGTCTGCGCTTACAGCGGAGAATGGTTCTCAAGAACAACCACAGCCGTTTCCGTCGATCACTTTTATCCCAAAAGTACGCACCAGGAAAAGGCATACGAGTGGGATAACTATCGTTTGACGACGCAGGTGATGAATGGCTACAAAGGGGATAAAATCATCCTGGATCCTTTTGAAATCCAGGACGGCGATTTCATTCTGGATTTTCCGTCCTGTCTTGTAAAGCCGCGTTCGAATATGTCCCCGGTAGAAAAAAGCAAGGCAAGGGCGACGATTCAAATCCTCCATCTTAACGACGAGGAGCAGGCCGACAGAAGATGTGAAATCATCATGGAGTACATATCCGGAAATATCAGCCGAAGGTTTCTGGAAGCAAAATATCCGTTCATCGCCGAGGAACTGGGCCGGCAGGGTTTATATGAAGGAATTAAAGAAATCATAAAGCTTCCTACTCCGCCGTGATCTGTCTGCCGTCCGCATCCACCTCCACGGCCAGAAGCACCGTCCGGGCATCATCCAGCTCATAGCTGCAGGTAACCAGGGAGAACAGGGATTTCACCGGATACTCGATCGACCCGGCCGCGCTCTCCTCCCCTTCTCATGGTTTCTCCCCCTTATTCTTCATCCGCGCGGGCGTCCGTTTCCACGGATATCTTACCACAAATCGGCAGCGGCTTCAATCTCCCGCAAATTTCTGTCCGCAAAATCCCGCAAATTTCTGTCCAAAAAAATCTGTCCAAAAAATGAAAAAAGCTGTTGTCATTCCCAAAAATCTGTGCTATACTATTTCCGTTCGCGGGAATGCTGGAATTGGCAGACAGGCTAGACTAAGGATCTAGTGATTGTATGATCGTGTGGGTTCAAGTCCCATTTCCCGCATCGCAGGGCGCGAGACAAAGCATGGTTGCGTTTGTTCCGCGCTTTTTTGCGTAATTGATTACAGGAGACACGCCATGGTATTTAGTTCCATTCTGTTCTTATGGGTATTTTTTCCGGCAGTTCTGCTTCTCTACTATCTGCTGCCGGGCTACAGGCTGCGCAACGGACTGCTGGTTCTGTTCAGCCTGCTTTTCTATGCGTGGGGCGAGTCCAGGCTGGTTGTTCTGATGCTGATTTCCATCCTGATCAACTACATTTTCGGACTGCTGGTGTCCGTCTGCCGCGCCAGGCGAGTGCTTCTGACCGTCTGCATAGCGCTTAATCTTCTGATTCTGGGATGGTTTAAGTATCTGGGCTTTCTGGCGGGCGTATGGAACCAGATTTTCGCCGGAAGCGCGCTGGAGACAGCGGTTCCGCAGATCTCGCTTCCGATCGGAATCTCCTTCTACACTTTTCAGGCCCTCTCCTACGTAATCGACGTATACCGCCACGAAAATAAGGCGCAGAAAAACCTTCTGCATCTGGCCCTCTACATTTCCTTCTTCCCGCAGCTGATCGCGGGACCGATCGTCAAATACCACGATATCGAGCTGCAGCTTAAGTCCCGCTCCGTCACACTGGATTCCTTCACCTACGGCAGCAAGCGGTTTCTGCTGGGCCTGGGCAAAAAGGTAATCCTGGCCAACTCTTTCGCCTCCATCGTGGACCAGGTTTTCTTATACCAGCCGCAGACAATCAGTCAGCCGCTTCTATGGCTGACGGCGGTGCTCTACATGATGCAGATTTATTTTGATTTCTCCGGCTATTCCGATATGGCCATCGGCCTGGGGAAGATGTTCGGCTTTACCTTCAACGAAAACTTTAACCTTCCGTATCTGTCCACCTCCATCCGCGAGTTCTGGCGCAGATGGCATATCTCCTTGTCCACATGGTTTCGGGAGTATGTCTACATTCCGCTCGGCGGCAACCGGAAGGGAAAGGTACGCACCTACGTCAATCTGATCATCGTCTTTCTGCTGACCGGCATCTGGCACGGCGCCGGCTGGACCTTCTTAGTCTGGGGCGTCTATCACGGATTCTTTCTGGTGCTGGAGCGGAGTTTTCTTGGAAAATATCTGGACAGGGGCCGGATTCGTCTCGGACAGCATATCTACGCGATGCTGGTCGTCCTGTTCGGCTGGATTCTGTTCCGCGCGGAAACCTTATCCTACGCCTTTTCCTACCTGCGCTGGATGATCGTTCCCCATACCGGCCAGCTGGCCCTGCACCAGTTTCTGAACCTGCGCACGGGCCTGCTGCTCGCGGCCGCGGCTCTCTGTGCGGGCGGATACGATTTTCTGCGGGAGGTATCCCTCTGGCTGGCGGAACGGTTTGCGCCGCAAAGCAGATTGGTTCTGCCAAAGCTGAAACCGGCCGAAGACGGCAGCGTCAGTCTCCTGTCCCTGCCCGTCTATCTGGCGATCCTCTGGATCTGCATTGTCCTGCTGGTCAACAACACCTATAACCCCTTCATCTATTTCCGGTTTTAGGAGGTGCCCCGATGAATATGAAAGCAAAGCAGATGTTATTTTTGTTTCTGTTTCTGGTAAGCATCTACGGCCCTACTCTGCTCTTTCCTCTGGTGAAAAGCCATGTGGATACCACGAACTACGAAAACCGCGCGCTCGCGGAGTTTCCGAAGCTCTCCCCCGACACCCTGGTTCAGTTTCCCTCGCAGTTTGAGACCTACTACACCGACCATGTTCCCTTTAAAAACCAGCTTGTCCAGCTGAAAAACCGCTTCGAGCAGCAGTTTCTCAATCAGCAGACCTTCGGCGACGTGACGCTCGGCAAAGAAGACTGGATGTTCTACACGGTATCCGTCCCCGGCGAGGATTCCATGGCGGACTACCAGCACACAAACCTGTACACAGACGCACAGAAGGATGCGATCGGAACCTCCTTCCGCGCTTTCTGCGACGATTTCGCCGCCAGGGGCATCCGCACATTCATCTTCGTCGCCCCCAACAAGGAAAGCATTTACGGACAGTACATGCCGGACAATATCCCCGTATATGGAAGCGCGTCGCGCACCGATCTTCTGATCCCCTACCTGCAGGAGAATTATGACCTTCCGATCTATAATCTCAAGGAGGTACTGCTCCCCTACGCCGATCAGTACCAGCTGTTCCGCAAGTACGATACCCACTGGAATCAGATCGGTTCCAGCATGGCGGCGCTAAAGGTTATCCAGGTTCTGACCGGCCGGGAAATTCCCTTCGAATCCCTGACCATCGAACAGAGGGGCGGCACGGACGGCGATCTGTCCAGGTTTTTAAATCTGTCGCAGATATACAACGACGACCCGCTCTACTATATCTCGACCGACCTGCTCCCGGGCGTTACCGCCCAGTGCGTGGAATCCGCCGACGAGGGCACCTATGAAATCTATACCTCCGATTCCCCCAACGACCGGACGCTTTTGTTCATCGGCGACTCCTTCAGCTACGGCGTGAAGCCGTATCTGCCCCAGTTTTACAGCACCTGCATCTTCGTCAACTTCAATAACTACTCGCCGGAGCTGTTTGAGCAGTACCATGTGGATGATCTGGTATATCTGACCGTAGAGCGCAACCAGAGGCTGTTTGAGAATATGCCGGAATTCGTGACCACCGGCGCAATCAGCGGCGAAGAGGCCGAATAGAATACAAACGGAGCGTCACCGGCGCTCTCCTCGCATAAAAATTAAAAAAGCTGCTGCAAAAGCGGTTTTATCGCAACCGTTTTGCAGCAGCTATTTTGTCTTACATTTTATGCTTATGCCAGCTTGCTCTTAGCCAGCTCTGCCAGCTTTGCGAAGCCTTCCGCATCGCTGATCGCCATATCGGACAATACCTTGCGGTTCATCTCTACGCCGGCCAGCTTCAGACCGTAGATGAACTTGCTGTAGGACAGGCCGTTTATACGCGCCGCCGCGTTAATCCGTGCAATCCACAGGCTCCTGAACTCTCTCTTTCTCTGCTTGCGGCCCGCATAGGACGCCGCGAGCGCACGCATCACGGACTGCTTGGCCACACGATACTGCTTGGAACGCGCGCCCCTGTAACCCTTCGCCAGTTTCAATACTCTATTATGTTTCTTCTTAGCGTTTAATCCGCCTTTTACTCTTGCCATCGATATTCCCTCCTTCTAAATTCAAGAAATCTTATAAATACGGTAAAATCTTCTTCATTACTTTTGCGTTTGTCTTGTCCGTCACGATATCTTTTCTAAGATTTCTCTTTCTCTTGGTGGACTTCTTGGTCAAGATATGGGACTTGTAAGCCTTGTTCCTGACTAACTTACCCGTACCGGTCACTTTGAAACGCTTGGCAGCTGCTCTGCTGGTCTTCATTTTAGGCATAACTGATTCCTCCTTGTATTGTCTATTCTAACGTTTGGCGGTTAAAAACATCACCATGCTTCTTCCTTCCACCTTGGACGGCTTGTCAATGATCGCGATGTCGGACAGAGCCTGAGCGAAATCGTCCAAAATGTGTTTGGACTGTGCCATATGAGCCATCTCACGGCCACGAAAACGCAGCGTCACCTTCACCTTGTCGCCCTTCTCCAGAAATTTTCTGGCGGCGCCGACCTTCGTATTTAGGTCGTTGGTATCGATATTCGGCGACAGACGCACTTCCTTTACCTCGATAATGCGCTGCTTTTTCTTCGCTTCTTTCTCTTTGCGGGCCTGCTCGTAACGGTATTTTCCGTAATCGATGATCTTACAGACCGGCGGCTTCGCACCGGGAGCGATCTTGACCAGGTCCAGCTCAGCTTCGCGGGCCAGCTGCAGCGCCTCCCTGGGCGACATGATACCCAGCTGCTCCCCATTCTCGCCGATCAGACGGATTTCCCTGTCTCTGATCTGTTCGTTAATCATTAACTCGCTAATAGTGATTCACCTCCGCTTGTGAAATAGGAAACACATTGGCATAAAGAAAGCAGATAGCAAAACACTATCCGCTCATACAACCTTCCATGGCTTCCAAACCATGCCAAGAACTATGAACCAGGGTCACTTACTCGTGCCGAGGTGAGGCGGATACCTGCTTTCCTGTGCCGTTATTCTCATAACCTTTGTAACTATACTATGTTTTGGCTGAAATGTCAACCGTTTTTTTCATATTCCCGGCGCGGTTCCCGGCGCGGTACTTTTGTGTTCTAACGCGGGCAGGGCCTCACCGATGCTCTGCATGGAAATACAAACGGAGCGTCACTGGCGTTCCGTTTGCATGGAAATACAGAAAGCGTGCTTTCGGCCCCGTTCTGCATGAGGTAAAAAGGAGGGATGCCGCGGCATCCCCCCACACTGTACGTTTTCGTATCATTTGCATTTACCGCAGCAGAAATGTCGCGCATTCCGTCTCACTGGCCTCTGAGGCCCCGTCCCCTACGATACCGATCCGCTCCGCTTCACAGCGGCGCTCCCGGTTATAGACGCAGTTGACGGCCTCACAGTCGATCTCCAGACGGTTCTCCGGCGTCTTGAACAGGTTCCTGTAGGAACCTTCGCGGTTCTGGTCGAAACTTCCGCAGCAAGTCTCGTAATTGTCCCGGGCCTCGCTGCCATCTACGACAATCGCCTGCTTGCAGCAGCGATTCTCCGCATTGTGAAGACAATTTGTTACACTGCATTCCAGTTTGGTCATGGTCATGTCCTCCTGCATAGATGAATAATGCCGGGGCGCGGAACGCGCCCCGGCAGGGATACGTTTGCAGGATTAGGATACCCTTTTTCCGATCATTTCATACGAAACCAAAAGCGGCTTTCCGCGTCGCCAAACAGCCGCGTCAAACGCTCCCTCGTCAGCAGATGGATATGCTCCGGATTATCGTCCGCTTTTCCAAAAGATCAAGGGACGTCACCTGTACCCAGGGAAATTCCTTCATAAACGGAATCAGGAACACCCCGCGCCCGCTGCCCACATCCAGCATCGTCTCAAAGAGGACCGACCGCAGAAAGCCCAGCGTCCGGCAATTCCGGCACGCCGGCATACCGCGCATGACCCAGAATCCAGGCCGCGGCGGTTACTTTGTCATATCTCTCGTCCAAACCGTTCCTTCCGCCTTTCTCACAATCGGCTGTCCCCCGTGATTACGAACCGCAGCTTATTCTCCCTGGCGTAGTTCTCCGCCGCCGTTCCCGCCTTTCCATACAGAATCGCGTCCTTCGAAAACGCGTCGTAGGAAATCTTCGTGACGTTCTCCGGTACCTCGATCTGCCGTAAATTCCTGCTGTCCAGCGCGTAGCTTTCAATAACCGTGAGGGACGACGGCAGGCGCACAGTCCTCAGCATTTTGCAGTTGTCGAAGACCTTTTGGGGAAGCACGGTGATCCCCTCCTCAAGCTCTGCCTCCTCAAGCTCTGAGCAGAACCAGAACGCTTCCTCGCCCAGCTTCACGTTTCCGGGGATACGGATGGCCGACAGCCCGGAACCCGCAAACGCCTTTCTGCCCAGTTCCAGTCCGTCCGGCAGCGCGATCTCCGAAAGTCCGCAGTAAGAAAACGCCTCATCCCCAATCCTTTTCAGCCCTTTGGGCAGAGTGACCCGTTTCAGTGCATTTGCAAACTGGAACATACGCTTGGGAATCTCCTCCAGCATTTCCGGCAGATGGATCTCCTCCAGAGAGCGGGAATCCATGCAAAGCCCTCTTCCGAGCGAGGTCAGATGATCCGGGAGAACGAGCCGCCTAAGCCCGCCGCAGCGGCTGAACGCGCCGTCCGCTATGCTTCGGACATGCTCCGGAACAATAATGACCTCCAGCGTGTCATTGCCGGAAAACGCGTACTCCCCGATTGCGGACACCTGCGCCGGGATCGTGCAGCTCGTTCCGTCTCCCTGATAGGAAACAAGCACCCCATTTCGGATCGTGACGCCTTTATGCTCTGCAAGAAGCCATTTGTACCGCTCCGAATCGCTCCCCGGTCTTGTGCTCTTCCAATATTTCTCCCGCCTGCGCCTGCATTCGTCCATGGCCGACATCATTTCGCGGATAAAACGGTCTTTATGATTCCGATAATCAAGATTTGAATACCCGCTCAGGCAGCCAAGAAACCGGAAGAATTCATCAAACGCGTAAAAATCATAGAGTTCCTCCATCCCGAAGCCGTCCGCGTCCGGCCCTTCATAACCATGATAAGTCTCCGCGTAATAGAGGCCGCTCGCATCCAGCGAATGGATCGAATACTCCTGATCCGCCTTCATATTCAGCAGACCGGCCTTCCTTAACTCACTCCCGGAAATACGGATCCGCAGATCCTGCCCCGGACTAAAAAGCTTCTCCGGCAGCAGCGAAAGCCTTCCCCAGCCCGGATGTCCCGACACCTTCTCCTCTGCCCGGACGCTTCCGTAGGCCGCCGCGCGCAGATACCACATGATTCCCGCGCGCGCGTTAAACGCGTCCTCCTTATGATTTCTGAGATAATCCGCAAGCCCGTCCTCTTTCTGCCCGGGACTTTCTTCCCACTCCGCTTCCAGGCGCAGATAGGCCGCGGGAAGCTCCCCCCGGAACGATTCCCCAAGCCGTAACATGGCCTTCAGATCCCCCATACCGGCACGCTCCGCCAGACTCTTAAACTGCCATTGCCACACCGGACGAACCCCCTCTCTATTTCATGATGTCGGGGTCAAAAGGTATTTTGACCCTTGCATCATTTCATGACAAAATCATCAAGATACAGCGGGATCAGCCTACCGTCCACGACCTCCCCCAGCATACACGAAAACTCTCCGGCGCCCGGCCAGGTAAAAATATAATCCTCCTGCTTTTCCTCCTTCGGCCTGCTGTAAAAGATGTCAAGCTTGCGGATCTTCTTCTCATCCAGCCGGAACAGGATAATACCTCCCCAGAAGCCTTCCGTCCGAATACCGCTGGAATATCCTTCAATGGACAGATAAACCTTCGGAAGCCAACTGTCTCCCGTCTGGGAGCCGGCCTTTTCCAGCGGCGTGCCTCTGGGAATCTTCTGATAGTTGTTTAAAAAATAAAACAATAACGGATCCCTTCCGGCAAAGCAGGCACGGCCTATGGAAAAAGCTGCGCCCGGCACCGGCTTCGTGGCCGCCCAGCTGTAGAAGCCGAAAGGCCATACAAACGGGGAAGCCGGCCTAAAATGGAATCCGCTCGTGCTCCCGGGCGGTTCCTGCCTGGCCATCGCGTAATTTGCGATCGGGATCTGTTCTTCCGTCAGGGTCCGATAATGCTCCATGTATTCCTCAAAGGCGGCCTTTTTCGCGTCTTCGCCCTCTTTTTTGACCGCCTCTATGCGCTTTTCATGCTCCTGATACAGACGCCACGCCTCCTGATGGTTCTCGCCGTACCGGGCGGCCAGGGCCGAACAGTTGCCGCCGTAGTTTCTGGCCGGATAGCCCAGAGAATAGAAAATCCTGTTCGCTATATAATTATCGATCTCCAAAGACACCGGCTGGAAGTCTCTTGGGATCTTAAATTCCAGCATAGCCTGCGTCAGAAGCGGGAGCTTCTTAAATTCCTGCTCCAGATAGGCCTTCATCTTCTCCCCGGGAATCGCGGCGATCCTCTCCTGCCAGGCGATCTCATAATCAAGCGTTTCTTCCAAAGTCATAAAATCTTTCTCCTCTCTTCCAGCGAAAGCGTCTGTCACCTTCGGCGATTCAATCATCCTGAATCAGCATCTCGATCCGGCCGGCATTCTCATGGATCCTGTCGCTTAACTGCACCGCGATATCGTTGGCAAGCCTGGGGGCAAATTCTCCGTTCACCCCCGTCGCCTCGTCGATCACCTTGTTGATCCTCTTTCGGAGAAGTCTTTTCGCCATCCCACGAACCACCTTCACGTCAAATCCATGAGAGATCACGCGGCAAACAATCCAGAACGACTTATTGGGTTTGATGGATTCAACACGTATCAGATCCCCGGCGATTTCCGCAGGCATCAGGGACGGCCGGTCCACCCCACAGGTATCGCAGATACTGCCCAGATCCTGTTCCACCCCTCGGTCCGCAAGCGTCCTGGGAACCCATTCCCGAAGTTTCCCGTTGAGCCCTTCCAGCTTTTCCTTCCATGCGAACACCTTTTCACCGTTGACCAGAAACGCTTTTTCAAACGCTTCGGTCCCGGCCTTTGGCTCCATCTCCCGAATGGCCGGCAGCACGCATTCGTCAAAAATCAGGGTCTGAAGCAGCGGACGGATCTCCGGCTGCTTTTCTTTCGTTTTTTCTTTTGCCCTGCGAAGGGAGTCGTCCAAAGCCTTCCGAAAAGACCTGCCCTGCAGCTCTTCCAGTTTCCTATCCAGAATACGGTTCATGCTTTCTTCGCTCAGCGTGAAATTCAGAAGCACCGGGGCGCCCGCATCCTTAAAGATGGAAAACGTATACGGAAGCGGCTGTTTCCCACGGCAGCGTCATAAATGCAGCGGTCCAGCAGTCCTCCTCCCAGCGTATCCCCGAAAACGCCCACGTTGTTCTGCTTTCCGTCCACGATGTAAGCGAAATCGATGGTGGAAGAGCCAAAATCGATCACAAGCGTGGAACGCTGCAGATTCTCCCGGGAAAGTCCGGCGCTGTAATGGGCGTACAAAAAAGCCGCCCGCGACTCCGATACCGGATGCAGATTCTGAAAGCCCGCGTCTGCCGCCAGCTTCGCATATTCCGCCCGCGTACTTTCCGACCAGCCGGCCGGGCAGCCCAGCGCCAGTTCATATTCGCCGGCCGCCAGTCTCCCGGCCATGAGTTCACGAAGTCCTTTGGCGAAACGGGCCACGTTCCTGCCGGACTCCGCGGGATCCGTCAGATACCTGCTTTTGAAGCGGGAACGGACGTCAAAAACCTGAGCGCCGCCGACGATGACCGCATCGCCCACCACAGGCTTGCCCGCTCTCGTCCCCACCACCGTGAGGATGCTTTGCCTGTTGGCAAGTGTCAGCTGCTCCGGGTGAGACATATCCTGAAAAGCCCGCTCTCCGTAGAGGCCGGCCGCCGAGGTCTCGCCGTCGCCCAGATCAATTCCAAAATAGTTTATCATGCTTCCTCCTTCTTGACAAGGGCTGTTCCGGTGTAAAGCAATTCCTCCGTTCCCTTCAAAAGAGCAGGCTCCAGGGTGCGCGTCTCTGTGGAAGGCATGATATGGAACAGATGCTCCGTTTACGGAGAATATTCCACCTTCGTAATCCCGTTCTTGGCCGTGAGATAATCCAGAAGGGAATCCACCTGCTCCATCGTTTTGATCTGAACCAGCTCCCGGATCAGATCGATTTCCGACGAACTTTCCGCGGACTCAGGAAGCGCCGCAAGGGCCTTCACCGCATTGGCGTCCGTGGAAACCGCCGCCTTTTCTGCCCGATCAGCATCACCCGGACAAGTCCCTGCCGGATATGAGGCAGTTCTTTTTTCAGGTTGGCCAGCGTGATGGCGTCGCCCGCCGCCGCGAATTCAGGCGCTTTCAAAGGACGCTTCATGCCTTCTCTGGCGTTCCTTATATATTCGCTCATATCCGGAAAACAGAATTTTGAATCGTTTTTCAGCCTATAAATTCCCGTATACTGAAATGACCTCTTTCCATCCTTTCCGGGAGCTCTCCGTCCTGTCAGACGGCAGTCCCAAAATATTTTTTCCAACTCCGGTATTCCGGCTCAAATAACGTTCGGAAGCTGTAGATCGCGCGGCGAAACGACATGAAATAGTACGTGATGCCGGTCTTTTCGTCCATAAACTCCGTAAATTCAACCTCATCGGCGTACCCCGTTCCTGTTTCATCAATCACCGCATGACATATCCTCCAGATTCCATCGCCCAGATGCACTTCCGTACATATGTCCAGCATCGTC
>CANRHU010000001.1 GCA_947630485.1 uncultured Lachnospiraceae bacterium | reverse complement strand
CAATAAGCCATACAGACATACAGGCTCTAACCCGCATATTTACTGGGTTAGAGCCTATTTCACTTCGGAAGTTGAGAATCGTAATTTCTATCCGTCTCTGACTCATATTCTACTCCTTCCGATTTCATTTTCAGATATCACCCAAATTCATTTGCTGATTTTATTATATACATTCTAACCTCCATGTTCAAGGGGCACTTTAACGAGGGATTTAAAAACCGTCATGAAGCCATTCCCATACGGCGGCATCTTATAACCCCAGCAGATCGCTGTGCGTTCCGGTTTTCAACAAGTGAGAAGGAGGTCTGCAGATCAGACACGCCTTCAAGGCGCCCTATAAGCATATACCAGCTCGAACTCATATGACGTTCCATCATAAAGCTCAATCAGAATATGCTGTCCGTCAGAATCTCCATATATGCAGCCAAACCAATTACCAAAAGAATCTGATAATATATATGCCATTTCACTTCCGCTTATTTCATAATGTTCCTGGGCCGTAATAACTCCAGCTAAATATATACTGCTTTCTAAATTGCCGACGTCAGGCCCATCTTTTTCCTCCTATGCATAGATTCATTATATCTTTTTATCAATACGATTTCTTCTGTTTGATTTCCTTATTTTTTTCCTTGTGAACCGGCAAAACAAACGATTATAAAGAAATTCGAGAAGCGCCAGAAAACCTCTGCCTCACCGCTGCGCACATTCTAACCGTGAAATTCAAGGGGCACTTTATTTCCGACAAAAGCACAAATTGACAAACGATACGCTATCGTTTAATATCATAAATATACGCAACGTAACAATACGGCACAGAGAACCCCGGCAATCCCCCCACGGGATGCCCAACGGCGGCATAAAGGAGCTCTGCATAAAACCATGAGCTTTGATTTTGAAACATTCGTCAGCAGGGAACATACGGGAAATATGAAAGGCGGCATGCGGGAAGACCTTCCGGATGAGGCGGTCTTTCTTTCCGGCGCGGAAGCGGACTTTCCGACTGCCCCCTGCATCCGCGACGCCATAATGCGCTTCGCCAAGGGTGGGATTTACGGTTTTACCCTGCCAGACGCCCGGTACCGGGAAAAAGTAGTCTTCTGGATGGAGCGTTCACGGGGATGGCATATCGATACGGACAGCATCATTCCGACACTTGGCACCATCTTTGGGCTGTCCACCGCAATCCGCGCATTTACGGCTGTCGGCGACGGAGTGATCATCCAGCGCCCATCCTATTCTCGGTTCGACCGCGCGGTTCTCAGGAATGGCCGCCGCGTAATTTCCAATCCGATGATCGGGGAACATGGAGTCTACCGTCTGGATCTGGCGGATCTCGCCGCCAAAATGGCCTGTCCGGAAAATAAGCTTCTCATTCTGTGTAATCCGCACAATCCTACAGGAAAGGTTTTCTCTGAACAGGAGCTTGCCGGGATCGCCCATCTGGCGCAGCAATTCGGCACGGTCGTCTTCAGCGATGAGATCTTCGCCGAGACCGCCCAACCCGGACATCCCGTTGTTCCTTACGCGAAACTGGATCCGGAGTACGGAATCACGTCCTTTTCGCTCGGGAAGGCGTTCAGCCTGACGGGAGCCAACCACGCCAATCTGATCATTCCGAACCGCCGCCTGCGCGATCTCTATCAGAACTGCCGGGACGCCGAACATTTCGGAAGCATCGACCCGTTTTTCTACCAGTCGCTGGTTTCGGCCTACTCGGAGGACGGATGGAACTGGATCCAGGCCATGAACAGGCATAACGCGGCAAACTTCAAGATGCTGGAGCAGGCGGTTGCAGAACAGATGCCGCTTCTGCGTCTGTCGCCGCTGGAAGGAACCTACGTCTGCTGGCTTGACCTGCGAAAACTCGGTATGGACGAACAGTCGCGAAAACATTTTCTGGAACACGAGGCGATGCTCTTCGGAGATCCGGGAGAAGAATACGGCCCTGAGGGCGACGGATTTGTGCGGCTGAATCTGGCCACGCCGTCCTTCTATTTTCAAAAAGGCGTAACCCAGCTGGTCCGCGCATATACAGAAAGAAGGTAACCTACATGAACTCACTTACGCTTACTCTGAAACCGCGCTGGGAGAACGGAACGGTAGCCGATATGACCGTTTTCGCCAGCCTTCCGGCCGCGCTCATCCCCCGTGGTCCGGAGAAACCTTCCCCCCAGTACCCGGCGCTTGCATACGGCGGCCGGTGTCCCTTCGCAGAATACGAGATTATTTCTCTCAGCGACGAAAACGGCGGCATCCGCTATCATCTGGATGACATCCCCTGCTTTTACGATTCCGCTGACTGTAAAGGCATCTTTTTCGAACGGCCGGCAGCCGGAACACTCCGATGGATCACCAGACTCTTCCCCCGCATTCTGCCGAAAGGCTACCAAAGCAGCCCTTATTTTGATTTCCGCGCGGAGCCGCTGGGCCTGAACGGCTGCGGTCTCTTCGCGTTTCTTCTGCCGGACACCGGCGATACGCCGCTCTCCGTACATTTTGACTGGGATCTTTCAGAAATGCCAAGGGGCGCCCGCGGGATCTGGTCTTACGGGGAAGGCGCCGTGGATATCGTACTGACCAGCTGGCAGGTTCGCATGACGCTGTTTAATACCGGTATCATACACAGCAATGAGCGCGGCGGGCTGGGAGTATACTGGTTCTCTGATCCGCCTGTCGATATCGACGCCATCGCCGGACGGCTTTATCCGATTTTCCAATATATGAAAGACTATTTTCACGATACAGAAAGCTGTTTCCGCGTATTTCTCCGCAGAGACCCGTTTGAGCGCAGCGGCGGCGGCTCCGCGTGCCCCTATTCCTTTATTTCCGGGTACAGCGCGTTCGGCGGAATCGATGAAGAAAGCTGGTTCAATGTCCTGATCCATGAAATGACCCACACCTGGCCTTCCATGGAAGACTCGGAAGATGATGACACCGCCTGGTTCAGCGAAGGATGTACCGAATTTTACAGTACGCTCCTTCCCTACCGCGGCGGATTCCTCGATGCGGACGTAACCGCCCGCGCCATCAATGAAAAGATTACCGGCTGCTACCTGAACAATCCCTACCGGCTGACGCCCAACCGGCAGCTCCCCAAGATCCAGTGGCAGGATATCCGGGCACAGAAGATTCCTTACGGGCGCGGTTTTCTCTATCTTGCCAACGTGGATGTCAGGCTTCGCCGTCTGAATCGCGGCAGCATCGATGATTTTGTCTCCCGCTGCAGCATCTTAAAGCCTGCCTCGCAGGAAGAATGGATCCGTTTCGTACGGGACAGACTGGGGGAGAGCGGAATACGTGAATTTCAGGATATGGCTGAGGGAAAGCTGATCGTTCCCGAAGAAGGGCTCTTCGGCGCGGACATCCTGACTGTACAGGACGAGATCACGCTTGACGGAAAGCGGGCGGTCAGCTGGCACTGGGAAGCGCGAAAAAATAGGCCCTGACCCAAACAGAATCGCTGGCCGTTATGAACCCTGAAAACCATTATGAACCTTAAAGACATCGAAGGGGCCGGAAACCCGGCCCCTTCTGACAGTATCGAACATCCATTATTTACCATTTTCTGAATAACCTGCGGTACTGACGGTATTTCCAGTAGCCCATTGCCAGCACACTTGACGCCGCAAACATCAGCAGCACTCCGCGCAGCCATACCGCGATCGACTGGAACCATCTGACCTGCCGAAGGCTATTCCTGCCGCTCCGCAGATTCCTCTGGCTGGCCGCGCCTGACGCGCTCTGGCCGCCTGAATGATTTCCGCTGTTTTCAGCTCTTAGGATCACTTTATCCTCAGAATTTTCATCCTCGTTTTTCTTTACATTCTGTCCTCCCGCTTCCTCATGGCGTTTCGAATTGTTCGAATCATCAATGACTTTTGAAGCCTTTTCCTCCTTTCCATCTTCTGATGAGACAGCCTTCTTTGCAACTTCCGGAAGCGATTCGTTATTCTGATGTTCCATTACGATGAAAACCGGGACATTCTCTGACTGGCTCTCTTCCGGCTGGCTCTCTTCTGCCGGGTGCTCCTCTGGCAGATTCTCCTGCGCCACATTCTCCCCCGACTGTCCTTCATCGTTCATTTCCGCTTTAACGACATTGTTACCGAAACGATTTCTGCTCCCCCAGCTTTCGCTGCCGCTCCCGAACCGATTTCCGCCGCCTGCTCCCGCTCTGCCGGCTCCGAACCGGTTTCCACCATCTTCTGCTGCTCTGTCGGCTCCGGGCCCGTTTCCGCTGCCCATTTCAGCCTGATCTTTCTGCTCCTGTGGTTTCTCTGAATCATTACCCCGCACTAACGGCTGGTCGTCCTTCTTCTCCTCTTGATTGTTCTCTTCTTCCTGCTGCTTTTCCTCCTCCTGCTTTTTTACTTCTTCCTGACGCTTCTCTTCTTCCTGCTCCTTCTCCTCTTGATTGTTGTCTTCTTCCTGACGCTTCTCCTCTTCCTGCTTTCCCTCCTCCTTCTTATCGTCAAGCGCTTCCCAGACTGCCCGGAAAACCAGATGGCCCACGGTTCCTTTTTCGATTACTACCTCCTTTTCCTGATGATCATTTTCACTCGCTTTCTTAACCCTCGTACCGTCTCCCATCATCCAGCCAACAAATACGTATCCTTCTCTTTCAGGATTTACAAGCCGCACTTCCTCCTCTACCGTATAGTCCTCCGGATTGGGGTTCGCCCATCCGCTTTCTTCCAGTCCTTCATAACGAATCCTGTATCTTTCCGGAACAAAGACGAAGGTTACCGTATTCTCCGGTGCATCGCCGGCCTTCTCCGTATCCGGAATAAAATTCTTGTGAGAAGCTCCTTCCAGCCGATAGCCCTTGTTCGCCTGCTCACGGATGACATCTGAATCCGCATTGACTACAAAACCGGAACTCAGAACCGGCATGTTTTCTTTCTCCGCGATTACATCCCCGTTGCTGCGCTGGTACACAACACGATAGGTGTGTCCCACAATCCTGGTATACTGGAAGACAATTTCATTCTCTCCCTCTTTCAGCACGATGGACTCACTGTCTTTATCGGCTGCATATCCCTCAAAAACCTTCGCTTTCACCGTTACCTGTGAATTCGCAAGTCCGATTTTCGTCTCCGCAGGCGCCAGATCCTCTTTCGTCTCCATATCCACATACTTCACGGTGTACTGAGCATCGTAGTTCCCTTCTCTGGGCTCATAGTAAATGGTAATGATCTGACCCTGATCAACCAGCTCCTGGTTCTGGATTTCCACCGCTATATAATCTGCCAACTGCACCGGCTGCGCGTCCGTCATCTCCCCGATCAGACCATATTGCGCGGTTCCCACATGAACCTCTTCATCTTCTGTCCCTTTGCGTAAATGCTTAACGCCGTATCCCATTTTCTCCGCGGACAGAGCGATCGTAACCTCATAACTTCCTCCGTCCTCCAGATTCCGTCCCTGCCCGGATACAACGCCGCTCTTATAGCTCAGTGTAAATCCCGAGTCGGCTCTCACAAAAACCTTCGTATAGTTATACCCTCCAGAAATCACATATTCGAAATCATAAACCGTATCCTCTCCCTCGGCCACACCCTCAAGGGAAATCTGCTCCACGCTCATCAGTTCCTCATTCAGCGTTACCTTTACACGAACCGACACCTGCCGAACCCGATCGATCACCGGTTTATCCATCAATCCCTCATAAACCGCCACAACCGCGATTCCCGGTGCAATATCCCCGAGCGCGTCTCCCTGCGGCGCGTCACCAGGCACTGCATCGTCCTGTGGTCCGTCCCCCAGTATCGCGTCTCCCTGCATCGCGTCTCCCTGCATTCCATCCCCCTGCATTCTATCTCCCAGCGTTGCGTATCCCTGGGAACCGTATCCCGCCAGTGCGCTGTGCAGGCTACTCTGCAGCTGACTCTTCATACCCGCTCCCAGCTCCGGCCAGACCTCCATCTCCGGCTGCTGAACCTCCGGCTCAACCTCCATTCCCGGCTGCTGGAGCTCCGGCTCAACCTCCATTCCCGGCTGCTGGTTCTCCGGCTCTACTTCCATTCCCGGCTGCTGAACCTCCGGCTCAACCTCCATTCCCGGCTGCTGGAGCTCCGGCTCTACTTCCATTCCCGACTGGGCGCCTTCCGCCTGCGGCTGACTCTCCGCTTCTACTTTCGGCTGATTTTCCGCATTTACTTCCTGCTCTCCCTGCTCAGGTTCCCCTGCATGGCCGTCAGACTCTTCCAGATTTTTCTCTTCGCTGCCTTCGACAGATTCTTCGGACTTCTGTTCTTCCTGCTTCTGTTCTTCCTGCTTCTGTTCTTCCTGCTTCTGCTCCTCCAGCTCCTTCCCGACCACTCCCTCCTCGCTTTCCATCGAGAGGTTTTTCTCAGTTTCCCGAACAGCGGCTTCTTGATTTTCCTGATTATCGGAGCCTGGAATAACATTTTCAAATTCAGCTGTTTCCCCCGTTGCCGCAAATGCCATTCCCGCATTCGCTCCAATATTTGTAACTGCCATCACCGACACTAATCCAAACACTACGAAACTCCGATAACCTTTTCTCGCTCTTTTTAACATTTTTTCATCTCCTTTTCATTATTTTTTTACCATTCAGCTGAATCTGAATTGATGTCTCTCTTTTTGGTGATTTTATATTATCACAAAGAAAATATGGAGATTAGATGCTTTTGTGACCGAAAAATGGGGCAATATTGACATCACGTTCGCGCGGAAATACAGAAAGCGTGCCACTGGCACCCTTTCTGCATGGAAATACAAAAAACGCGTCACTGGCGCGTTTTTTGCATACTGACGTAATAAAAAAGCAGGCGATCCGGAACGCTCAAACCGGCCGTCTGCTTTTTATTCTATTCTCTTTTTTATTCTATTTCGGCGTAAACTGCCGGGATATCGGACATCACATCCGTCCTTTAGGGTTTCGCCTTTCCTGTAATATCAGTATAAAGCTCCCACATTGCATCCTTAGAGAATCCTTGGCTGAGAAGATTGTGACGCACCGCCAGCTCATCCGGATACTGATCCAGTCGGTAAGTGGTGACATAAGGGCCGCTCATATGTGTAACCAAGGGCACCAAATCATAGCTGACAAATTCAATGGCCGACGTTCCGTCATGCTCCGTCCTGCGCACCGTGATATCCGCCATGCCGCCTAAATTTGCGGGAACCCTCTGCTGGGCCGACACATAATTGCCCAGACTGTAGTAGGCCAGTCCTGTGCGGCCGTTGGCCGCAGTGACCATACCGAAGGGTTCAATCACATGCGGATGCGAACAGAGTACAATATCTGCGCCCAGACCGATAAATCGGCTCACCTGCTGCCTGGCATAGGCAGTCGGCGTATACATGTACTCCTCGCCCACATGAAGCACCGCGACCAGAAGATCACAGTTGGCCCGCGCCTCGGCCATCACTGCCTCGATCCCGCTGTCTGTCAGCAGATCCACGCAGAATTCCATGCCAGCCGGCCGCCGCATCCCATTTAATCCATAAGTATAATTGACAAAACCCACCTTGACGCCGTTCTTCTCCAGATAACGGATGTCGCTGTCCTCCCAGGAATCATGGATTCCCAGATAAGGAATCTGCGGGTAGTTCGTTTTCCAAAACTGAACCGTATTCAACACAGCGCTGATCCCCTGGTCCATCGCGTGATTCGTAGCGTGGGCCACCACATCGAAGCCGGCCGCCGCAATCGCGTGACCGATGGACTCCGGCGTTCCGAAATTCGGATAATCATGGATCTGAGCGGGATTACTGACCATAATCGTCTCCTGATTAATGATCGCGATATCCGCGGCCTGAATCTCTTCCTTCATATTCGCAAAGAGCGGATCAAAATTGAAGGTTCCATCCGCCTGCTGATACGTCTGATAAATAATGCCGTGAATCAGATCATCGCCGACCATTCGGATCGTAAGCTCCCCCGTCTGTCCGGAATCCGGAAGGTGCGCTGCCGGCGCGTTTTCTGTCTGGAATCCTTCACCGCCGTTCTCTGCCGCCGCGACAGGCGCCGCGGTCTCCGCGCAAAGCGCCGCTATAACCGCTGCAAATATGGCTATTCTTCTCCATCCCGCTTTTTCCATCGATCTCTTAGCCTCCGTCTCGTCTGCTATTCTTTCCCCTGCTCCATCGGATACACGATCCCCCACTGCCTGCGCAGCTCATCCATCCATCGCATCATCCGCAGGGATTCCTCGTGCGGCATCTGCGGACACTCAGTCCTTCCCTCGGCAATCGCCTCAATACAGGCCCGCACCTCATACTCATAGCCGCTGATCTGATCCGCTGGCGGCAGATACGAAGCGATCAGCCTGCGGCCGGAATCATAGACACGGATTTCCTGACAGTTGTTGATATTCTCCGCCTCTATATAACCGTTCTCTCCATAGATAATCCCCCGGCGGTCGCTCAGGCTGCTGGCGCTGCTGTTTAACACCGCCATCCGGCCATCCCTGTAAATCAGCGTGATGCTGTCCTGGAGATCCACACCGGTCTGCCCCTTGACTGCATGTCCGCAAATCTGCTCTACATCGTCCCCGAAGACCATGGATGCAAAATTCAGCGTATAGACGCCAATGTCCAAAAGCGCCCCGCCCGCCAGTTCCGGTCTGCGGATCCGCTCCACGCCGTCGATCACATAGGACAGATTGGCCGTCATCATGTGCGGAGTCCCAATGACACCGCTTGCCAGCACATCATCCAGTTTCTTTCGCATCGGCAGATAACGCGGCCAAATTGCCTCCGTGACCAGAATGCCTTTCCTTTCCGCCTCGGCAAACACCTCCGCCGCCTGCTTCTCATTGATGGTAAACGCTTTCTCACAGAGCACATGCTTGCCATATTCCAGGCACAGCTTCATCTGCTCATAATGGTGGGAATGAGGCGTCGCCACATAAACCAGTTCCACCTCCGGATCGGAAAGCATTGCCTCGTAAGAACCGTATGCTTTCCGGAAGCCATACTTTTCCGCGAAGCGCTCCGCCTTCGCACCGTCACGGGAAGCGATCGCGTAACACTCCGCTTCCTCCATTTTCGCCAGCGTAGAAGCCATAACCCCGGCGATTCCGCCTGCTCCGATAATACCGATTTTTGCCCCCATAACGTCTCTCCTCCTCGAACCTGTTTCTACAGCATCTGCAGTGCCAGCACCAACGCGCAGCACCCCAGCGAAACAATAAACAAACTCACCCGGTTATATGCCAGCACCATGGCAGCCGCGAACCCAACCCAGGCAATCCAGGGCTCCTCCGTGATCGACAGAATCGCCGGAAATGTCATCACTGCCAGCGTCACATACGGCACATACGTCAAAAAAGACCGAAAGGTCCGATTCGTAATCTCCCGGCGCAGAAGCGTCAGCGGAATCACACGGATAAAATAAGTCGTCAGCGCCATAACCAGTATATACATGTAATTCTTCACGGCTGTATCTCCTTTCTTCCGGCCTCTTCTCCGGCTGCCTGCTTTCCGATCTCTTCTCCGGTCGTCTGCTGTCCAAGCTCTTCCCCGGCCGTCTGCTGTCCGGTCTCCGATTCTTCCTCCGTAATCGGGAACAATACCGCCGCGCCGAACGAAATCGCCAGCGTCAAAATAATAATCTTCATCCCCGACGAGATAAAATCAAACACCGGCAGCATCTGAAACACGGCGCTGGCGCCCATGGAAAGAAAAATAATCGGCAACAGAATCCGGTTATCCCGGGCAGCCGGCATAAAAATCGCAATAAACATTCCGTAAAGCGCCATATTCATGGCATTTAGAATCGATGATGGCAGCATTCCCGTGGACAGTATCCCCAAAAGCGTCCCCAGCGTCCATCCGGGAATCGCCACGCTCATGGCTCCATACATATACCACGGATCCAGCTTCCCCTTCTGCCCAATCGCCAGGCCGAAAATCTCATCCGTGATGCCGAACGCCATGATCAGCCTGTGATAAAACGGCATTTGCCGGTCCACCTTCTGCGATAATGCGCAAGACATCAGGCAGTAACGAAGATTGATAACCGCCTGCGATATCAAAAGTTCCAGATACGGCGCGCCGGCCGCTATGATCGCAAACGATGCGAACTGTCCCGCGCTCGTCAGGTTGGTCAGCGACATGACCGTAGCCTGAGCCGCCGTCAGATTCGCGCCCCTGGCGGCAATGCCGATTGTGATGGATACCACAAAATATCCCAACATAACAGGGATGCCGTCTCTCATCCCCTTCAGATACGTCTGACGATGCATAATTCCTTTCACTCCCGCTTCTCTTTTCGCCGGTAATATTTGAAAACGCGCACCGTGCCCAGGCGCGGTGCGCGTAAACAATCACATCTCTTTATCCCACTGGCCTATTGTGCTTCCGCCACTGCGTTCTCCGTAACGAAATCCAGAACCTTTTCCATCAGGATATAGGATTCCACCATATCCTCACCGCCATCAGCGACCAGGGCATCCACATCCTCGTAGCCGAAATCCTCGGCCATAGCCTCCCGGTCTGCGTCCGCCACAGTGATTCCCTCCTGAGCTGCAATCGCGCGCACCACAGCGTCCTGCTTCGTCGCTTCCTCGGCCTGCGTCATCAGCTGTTCCTTGAAAGCATCCATCTCCATACCGTAATAACCGACCAGGGTCTCCAAATCGATACCGGCTGCTCCCGCCTGGCTCTCATAGGTGCTGTACAGACTATCATAATAGGACTGTACATCCGCGTCGGAAACCGTGATCTCAGCGTTCTCCATAACCTTCATGAAAACGTCATATTCCTTCTGATTCTCCGCCAGACGTTCCGCATAGTCTTCCAGCTGCTTACGGGTTTCATTCACGAACTCATCCACAGAGGTATATTCCGTATAGCTACTGACGAAATCCATGTTCAGCTCCGCAGGTATTGATTCCTTCACGTCATTCACTGTAACCTCAAACACGACATCCTTTCCGGCCAGATCCGGATTATTGGTATAAGGATCCGGGAAAGTCAGATTCAGGTCCACACTGTCGCCCTTGGACGCGCCGATCAGTCCGTCCTCAAATCCATCGATAAAGCGTCCGGACCCCAGCTCCAGATCGGTTCCGTAAGCGGTACCGCCATCAAATGCAACTCCGTCCAGCTTTCCTACATAATCAATATTAACGGTGTCGCCCTCTTTAGCCGCCCGGTCCACGGAATTCATCGTCGGGTGGGCATCCAGAAGCTCCTGAATCTCCGCATCCACATCCTCATCGGTAATCTCCATGGATAAAGGAGTATACGTAATTCCCTTATATTCGCCCAGCTCCACTTTCGAGGACGGCTTTTTCGCGCTTCCGCCGCCAGAACAGCCGGTTACTATGGCCGCCGCCAGAACTCCACATAAACAGATACACAAAATTCTCTTCATATTTCTTCCCTTTTCTTTCTCAAAATATAACCGTCGCATCCTGCCGGCGCCGTGCCTGTCCTTAAATCCGCCGCAGCAGACGGATATGCGTACGCATGAACACGCTTTTTGATTATACTATATTCCTTCCTCAAAAGGAAGCGTTTCTTGTAAATTCACAAAATTTTAAAAATCATCGCCGCGCCCTGGCGGCATCTCAGGCTTCACGATAAAACGCCGCAAACGCCTTATATGTATTGTAAACGTCCAGCTTGGCCGACAGCTCAAACGGCGCATGCATACTGAGAATCGGCACGCCCAGATCCACCACGTCCACATTCAGTTTGGCGATAAATTTCGCGATGGTGCCTCCGCCGCCCACATCTACGGCGCCGATCTCTCCGACCTGCCAGAAAACGCCGGCCCGGTCCATGATCCCGATCACTTTCGCCATGAACTCCGCGCTGGCATCGTTAGCTCCGCTCTTGCCGCGGGATCCGGTGAACTTTGTCAGCACGCAGCCCTTGTTCAGGTAGCAGGTATTTCTCGGCTCGTACACCTGGGGAAATGTGGGATCATAGGCCGCATTCACATCCGCGGACAGGCAGCAGGAATTAGCAAAAACCGTCTTTGGATTCGCCCCCTCCAACTCAGCCAGATACGTAATATAATCTTTCAGATACGCGGCATTCATGCCCGTATTGCCTTCCGAACCGATCTCCTCCTTGTCCGTCAGGACGGTCACCGTCGTATGCCGCGGATTCACCGTTTCGATCTCCGCCATCAGAGCCGTATAGCCGCAGACGCGGTCATCCTGACCATAAGCTCCGATCATACTGTGGTCGAAACCCACATCCACGGCCTTCACCGCGGGCACAAACTCGATCTCCGCCCGGGCAAAATCCTCCTCGACGACACCGAAGCGCTCATGAAGCAGCTGAAGCGCCTTCAGCTTCACAGGCTCCTTGATTTCCTCATCTTCATAAGGAAGAGAACCGATCACGATATTCAGCTCCTCGCCCTTAATTCCATCCTTTAGTTTGCGCTCGCTCTGTTCCGCCGCCAGATGCGGAAGAAGGTCTGTGACGCAGAATACCGGATCTCCCGGTTCCTCGCCGATACAAAACTCTACCGTCTGACCGTCTTTCCTCACCAGGACGCCGTGCATGGCCAGCGGGATCGTCGCCCACTGATATTTGCGGATACCGCCGTAATAATGGGTCTTAAACAAGGCAAGCCCTTCCTTCTCATAAAGCGGATTCGCTTTCAGATCCAGCCGCGGAGAATCGATATGGGCTCCGTTAATCCGGACGCCTTCTTCAATCGGGCATACGCCGAACGTCGTAGCCATGATCGATTTCCCCCGATTAATCCGATAGACCTTATCTCCCGGCTGATACTTCTTCTTTTCGTCGAATACGGTATAACCGGCAGCCAGCAGCAGCTTCTCTGCGGATTTGACACATTCCCGCTCGGTCTTGCCATGATTCAGAAACTCTTTATAACCCTCGCAAAATGCAGCAGCCGCCTCGACCTGCTCCGGGGCTTTCGCCGCAATATGCGGAATCTTCCATGTCAACTGTTCCTGCAGTTCTTTTCCTGTCATTTCAATCGCCTCTTTCTCCGCCGCGGCCTTAAGGCCGCGCTGTTTCTTTCATTCTTCTTCCACGTCATAAGAGAACCGTCCGCCATAATCAGCGGATTCCCAGTTCCTCGCTGTCCAGAACCAACGTGAACGGCCCGTCATTGACCAGGCGAACCTCCATATCCGCCCCGAATATGCCGTGCTCCACCCTCGCCGCATAACTGCGGCAGCGCTCTACCACATGTTCATAAATCTGATTCGCCCAATCCGGCGCTCCGGCCCTGGTAAATCCCGGCCGGTTGCCTTTCCTGCAGTCCGCGTAGAGAGTAAACTGACTGACTACCAGCAGCTCCCCGCCGACATCCGCCAGGGACAGGTTTGTCTTGCCGTTTTCATCGGCAAAAATCCGCAGTCTGCAGATCTTATCCGTCATCTTATCGGCTGTCTCCATCGTATCCGCATCCGAGGCCCCAACCAAAAGGAGAAAGCCCCTGCCGATCGCTCCGACCACAGCTCCGTCTACGGAGACGCTCGCTTCTGTCACTCTCTGCAACACAACCCTCATAAAATAGAATCAATTCCTTTCCCATGCGCTAAAAGACGGCCCGGCTAACAAAAACCAGGCCGCCTCTACACCTACTCCTCAGCGAGGGCCTCCCCGCCGCTTTCCGCCTTCCGCTTTTCCTCCTGCGCGTTCCATTGAAGGATCGACTCGTTCAGAGAGTACATCTTCGCATCCAGCATATCCACTACGTCGGCGCAGGCCTTCAATTCCTTCTGCAGAAACTCCGGCGCATTGCCGCCTAACTTGTAATACATCTTGTGCTCCAGACTGGCCCAGAAATCCATAGCCACAGTCCGGATCTGGATCTCCACCTTCGTCTCCACCGGCCCCTCAGACAGGTAAACCGGGATCGTCACCACCATGTGGTAACTCTTATAGCCGTTCGGCTTCGGATTCTTGATATAATCCTTCACATACAGGACCGTGATATCAGCCTGCCGCGAGATCATATCCGCAATCTGGTAGATATCCGATGTAAATGAGCAGATAATCCGTACTCCAGCCACGTCGTTTAATTTCTCTGTCATATTGAAGGTGTTCACTTCGCAGCCCATACGCTTCAGCTTCTTCACGATGCTTTCCGGCGTCTTGAGCCTGGATTTCACGTGCTCGATAGGATTATAGCTGTATATGTGCACGAACTCGCTGTTTAATACCTCGATCTTTACATTCATCTGCTTAAGGGCAGAATTGTAAATAAACATCAGCGAATTCCACTGGTCGATCTGGTCATAGGTCTTGGGGATATAGGTCATACGTATCCCTCCTTAATAAATACTCCTACGGCTTATAATTTAAGATCCTTCAGCAGATCGCCCAACCCGGTAGTAACCGGAGCGGAATTCTTATAGTGGAAATCGCTCTTCTCCTCGCGGGATTCTCTCGGCTCGCGACCTTCCCTCGGGGCTCTCGGCTCACGGTTCTCGCGCGCCGGCTTCTCCTCATCTTCCTCAAGCGCCCTCATGCTCAGGCTGATCTTGCCATTTGCAGTATCGCGGATCTTAACCTTCACCGTCTGGCCCTCCTGCAGCACAACGCCGGGATGTTTGATCCTCTGGCGGCTGATCTGGGATACATGCAGAAGTCCGGAAATTCCATCCTCCAGACGTATGAATGCGCCGTAATCCTTCAGACTCTCGACAACGCCCTCCACAATCGCGCCGGGAACATATTTCTCCATTCTCTCCTTGCGCTCCGCATCCCTGCGCTCGCGCAGCAGCTCCTTCGCGGACAGAACCAGTCTCTTCTTCTCCGGATCAACCGTAATGATGTAAGTATCGATATGCTTGCCGACGAATTCCTCCAGCTTCTCTACATAATTCAACGCAATCTGAGACGCCGGGATGAACGCCTTCATATCATCAACAAACGCGATCGCTCCACCCTTGACGATCTCCTTGACCTTCACGTTGACGACAGCCTTATCTTCCATCATCTGGCGCAGCTCTTCCCACTTCTCAGCGTTGGGAGATTCATCCTCCACGAATCCGCGGCTGCGCTTCTTCGCATGCTCTTTATAGGACTTCTCAAGTTCTTCCTTATAGTCCTCCATGGATTCCGCAGGCTCAGCCGGTGCAGCTTCCGCAGCGGCTTCCGTCTTCTCAGCGGGTGCTTCCGCAGGCTCGGCTTTCTCCGCGGCTGCCTCAGTGGGTGCCTCCGCGGCCTCGGCCTTCTCCGCGACGGGTTCAGCAGCTGCTTCCGCAGCTTCAGCCTTCTCCGCAGCGGCCTCCGCGGCTGCCTCCATGTTGTCTGTTTGCGCCTTCAGCATTTCTTCACTCATGTTTGTAACTCCTCCATCTTGCATATTTACATAATGCACGCCCTTTTTCGTCCTACGGACGGCGTATAAATCTATTATACTATAAAAAATGAATTTCTACCTCATTTTTTTTATGGTTTTCCAAAAAAATTTGTGATATATTAAAAAAAGCACAATTTACCCTCTCCGAGCGGGCCAAAACGGCTTCTTCGGAGCTTCCGGCACAGAAAGAAGGATGATTTATGAGAGATATCATGGACCTGCACACACACACGGTCGCCAGCGGACACGCATACAACACCCTTTATGAAATGGCGCAGGCGGCTTCCGAACAAAAACTCGTGCTCTTCGGTTCCACAGACCACGGTCCCCGTATGGGCGGAGCGCCGCATGAACTGTATTTTATCAACTTCAAGGTAATCCCCAACCAGCTCTACGGTGTCCGGGTTCTGATGGGCTGCGAACTGAATATCCTCGACTACAAGGGCCATGTCGATTTGCTTCCGTACCATCTGAAAAAAATGGACTACGCCATCGCCAGTATCCATGTGCCCTGCTTCACAGCCGGCACTGTAGCGCAGAATACGGCCGCCATCGTAGGCGCGATGCAAAATCCTTACGTGAAGATTATCGGTCATCCGGATGATTCCCGCTTCCCCATCGACGCGGACACGGTCGCCGCTGCGGCCAAGGAGCACCACGTCCTTTTGGAGGTCAATAATTCTTCACTGAATCCCCGCGCCTCCCGCAAGGGCGCCCGCGACAACTACGCGGCACTTCTGGAACGATGCGTCCATTACGGAACGCCCATCGTCATGGGCAGCGACGCGCACGTGGCCGCGGATGTGGGAAACCACGCGGGCTGCATAGCGCTTCTGGAAGAACTGCGTTTCCCGGAGGAATTAATCATCAATACCTCCGTGGAAAAACTGATTCCCTACATCCCCGCGCTTACCATAAACGGTCCGCACGAGGCAGGATTCTGACACGCCTGCGCATTGACCCACACAAAACTACACACAGCTGCATTGACAGACCATACACCGGATACAGGTTGCAGCTGTCAGGGAGACAATCATGATTAATTTTCTGAACCTAGAATACTTCCTCGTGGCGGCAGAGGAGTCAAGCATCACAAAGGCTGCAAAAAAACTGAACATTTCCCAGCAATCCCTAAGCAGCCATATCGCTAATCTGGAAAAAGAATTCGACATCACCCTGTTCAACCGGAGCTCCCCGCTGACGCTGACCTATGCCGGACAAATGCTTTCCAAACACGCGAGGGAAATCCTTCACCTGCGGGACGAAACCTACCGGGAACTGGCAGACATCAAGGACTTCTCCAAGGGCCGTCTGACCATCGGCACGTCCCACACCAGAGGACGCCGGGTTCTGCCGGAGATCCTGCCCCTCTACCGGGAGCAGTTCCCTAACATTGAACTTCATCTGAAGGAAGGCAACACTCGCGAACTGGACACCGAGCTGCTTCACGGCGAGATTGACCTGATCATCGATATGCTGCCGATCAAAGGTGAAAATATCGAAACCGTCCCCATATGTGAAGAGGAAATCCTTTTGATTGTACCGGACAGCCTGCTCATGAAGCTATATCCGGGACAGGTTCCCGAGATCAAGGCGCAGCTGGAAGAATCCGCTGATCTGACCCTGCTGGCCGATTGCCCATTTCTGTTAATCAATACCGGCAACCGGGTGCGCTCACTGGCGGAAGAAATGTTCGCGGACGCCCAAATCTCGCCGCCTGTTGTTCTGGAAACAGAGAATATCGAAACGGTGCTCGCACTGGCCATGAAAGGAATGGGCGCCACCTTTTACCCGAAAATGTTTATGACTGAGAGCGACGAATGGCGCCGCGCCCTGACGCAGACCGCAGGTATGGGCCTTTACCATCTTCACCACCCGAAGGCCCACGGCGTACTGGGAATCGGATATCACAAAGGCCACTACATGTCGCGGGCTACGCAGGAATTCATACAGCTGGCCAAGGAACAGCTGCAGGAGTATTTTACAAAAACCTCCAGGGAGACTGAGCCGTAAAATCCGGTTCATAAATGGCGGACTGGAGAAACTGGTGCAAAAAACGCATTATCAGTGGCGGCCAGTGAAAAGCGCACATGGCGCGGCGCGTCTCAAAGCGCAGCATAATTGTCCTTGACAAAATGATGCGCCGCAATTATAATTGATAATGGTTATTATTATTTATAATCGTTCACATGGAGGAAACGCCATGAAAACATTAAAGCATAGCCGCCAACGGGACGCAATCCTGAACTGCCTCATTGAAAGACATGATCATCCTACAGCCGATGCGGTCTACGCCAGCGTCCGGGAAATATACCCTAATGTAAGTCTGGGAACCGTCTATCGGAACCTGAACCTTCTGGCTGACCTTGGCGAGATCCGCCGCCTTAACTGCGGCAGCGGCCCGGAACGGTTCGACGGGGATACCCATCCCCACTACCATTTTATCTGCCGCGAATGCGGACAAATCCAGGATCTCCCCATGGAGACCTTTAAACAGCTGGATACCAGGGCCCAGCAGCACTGCGGCGGCCGGATCGACAGTCACATCACCTATTTTTACGGCACCTGCCAGGACTGTCTGTCGGCTGCAGAAAAAAATACCGCAGAAAAGGCAAATAATTCTGTTGACAAGCAAGCACAGGTATGATAGGATAATAACAGGAAAAATTCCTATTATTAATTCCGGATACGGATTTTCCGTTTCCGGACACACATAAGGCATGATTCAATCAAAATAAAAAGAAAAGGAGATATTCACTATGAAGAAATGGGTTTGCAAGGTTTGTGGTTACGTACATGAGGGAGATACCGCTCCGGAGTTCTGCCCGGTCTGCAAGGCGCCGGCTGACAAGTTTGAGGAGCAGAAGAGCGAGCTGACCTGGGCCGCTGAGCATTCGATCGGCGTCGCCAAAGGCGTCCGCGAAGATATCGTCGCTGATCTGAGAGCGAATTTTGAAGGCGAATGCACTGAGGTTGGTATGTACCTGGCTATGGCGAGAGTCGCTCACAGAGAAGGCTATCCGGAAGTCGGCATGTACTATGAGAAAGCCGCTTATGAGGAAGCAGAGCATGCCGCGAAGTTCGCAGAGCTTCTGGGCGAAGTCGTCACCGACAGCACAAAGAAGAATCTGGAGCTGCGCGTAGCCGCTGAGAACGGCGCTACTGCCGGCAAGGTTGACCTGGCGAAGCGCGCGAAAGAGCTGAACCTGGACGCGATCCACGACACCGTCCATGAGATGGCCCGCGACGAGGCCCGACATGGAAAGGCATTTGAGGGGTTACTCAAGAGGTATTTCGGCTAATTACGCCCGACATGATACTGTAAATAATACCTTAAACTACACGAGGGACAGACTTTTGAGTCTGTCCCTCGTTCTGCTCTTTATTATGCTTCTTCATCCTTTCTGCGCCCCAGAATACCGAAGACACCCATCAGTCCAAGGGCCGCTATGCCGATCAAAGCTGCCATGCCCACAGGCTTCTCATCGCCGGTCATCGGCGCGGCCGCCAACGGTACTTCCTCATCCATGATATTCTCAAAGTTTGTCAACGGCGTCGGCTCATCCGGAATACTCATTAATGGAGTCGGGTTATCCGGAATATTCACCGGGGTCGGCGTTGGAGTCGGACTCGGGGTAGGAGTCGGCGGCGGCGTTGGGGTCGGCGTTGGCGTTGGCGGCGGTGTGACTGGCGGAGGCGGAGTCGTCGGCGGCGTATAAACATTTGTAATGGTCACAGTATAGCCACCTATTGCGTCTCCCCCTATTTCACTGATCGCGCCGTTCCAGTTACTGACCGTATTTTCCGTAATCTTCCAGGTCTCTCCTTCCTCCAGCAATTCCAGATCCGTGAAGCGATATTTCCAATCTGTTTCTGCAGTCAGCGTGGCAGACTTAACCAGCGTTTCCGTCTCGCCCTTAACACGGTACAGATTTACCGTAATAGACCCTGGAAGATTCTCTCTGGTTTCATCCGTTCCATTCGCCGCTCTCCATACCTTATTAACCTCTAAATTCGTCGTCATCTCAAAGGTATTCGTAATTGCAACGGCAAAATTACCACCGTTATCCTTCTCAACATCACTGTACTCCGGTTTATAATGATCGATAGTTTCCTCCTCTACTTTATAAATATAGTCCAGTTTCTGATTCGCCTCTCCCGTAAACTGTCTCGGCTGTTCTTCAAATACAAGCGTTGGCCATGTACCATCTGCGGCCTTCTCAAGCCATCCGTATCCTACTCTTTCAAACGCAGTACCATCTTCGCTGCGCAGAAGCCAGACTTTGATCCGATCCGGCCGCAGAGAGACGTTATCTTCATCGCCGCTCCATTTCTTTGTCACACGGATCTGAATCACATCATCTTTTGTACCGATCTCCACATCGCCATTGGTACCGATTCCGCCGCCGCGCTTTGTAGAGGTATTGCCGATAATAAAGACAGTCGCCATATCATGGGCCTTCTCAATATCTGCATCCCCCCTACCTTTCTCCGTATGAAGCGCTATATTATCGTTTACACCATCCAGCGCTCCATCCAAATCTACATTACCCACATCGTTCAGTGCCACTTCTTCGCCGCTGTCTTCCCTCCAATGGTATGCACCGCCACCAAGCATGTAGCCAGAGATATAAAGTTTATCAATCTCAGTTAAACTCGGATAAACGCTTGTCACGAAAATATCCTTGCCTATCTCAGGAACTCTGCCCTCTGTCCAGGTTTCTACATTGCCTTTTGCTTCATTTCCATAAAATACGCCGCCGTCAGTTAAATAAATATTTACATTTGATGTCGGACATGCCGCGATACCGCCGCCAGAGATATCCGCTGTATTTCCGCTGATCTCCGCGTTTTTCAAAAGCAACAGGCCATTTGTGTATCCTGCGCTTTTTCCACCATTAACATAAACGCCGCCGCCGAACGATCCTCTGCTGGTAGTTATATCTACATTACAATGATTCTCGATTAGCTCTCCTTTCGTAATATCTGCCACACCGTTCATCTGTATATAGAGCCCGCCGCCGCTGACAGAAGCCGTATTACCCTCGATCCTGCCGCCTTCCATGGTAAACGTTTGCGTTCCATTGATAAAGTCAACATAAGACGCGCCGACCGCGATACCGCCGCCATAGGGCGCCGTATTATCTGAAATCTTTCCCGTCTCTGACATCGTCATGGAACCGCCGTTGGCAATCAGCACGCCGCCGCCAGCTCCATTCCCTGTGCCTGACTCGGAATATGCCGCCACACAGTTGTTCTTTCTAAATTTCACCACCGGAAAAAGTAAAATTACCTGTGTTATACACACCGCTGCCAAAAGCCGCAGAGTTATACTCGATGCTTCCTCCTGTCATAGACATCGTCCCTGCATTATTGACTGCTCCGGCCACTTCCGTGCGATAGACAGAACTTCTCGTTTCATTATTCCGCAGAATTGCTCCATCCTGGATATTTAGTTTTCCACTCTTCTTTACCTCCACCAAAGAACCATCTGCGGCAGTCACCTTCTCTCTGTTTCCGTCAAGCGTTATATTGGTAAGCGTCAATTCCCCGGAAACGTCAAACAGATCACCTTTATAAGTTTCAGCTCGCTTCAACGCATTCGAAGAAGAAGCCGGGGATGTCAGAAGAATTTTCTTTTTTTTCGGAATCTCAATCTTGCCGGTAATATCGAAACTCTCCACTACTGTAATCCGGGCAGCATCGCTTGATGTCGCTTCCGCAACCGGCACATTCTCAATTGCCGCTTTCAGTTGATCAAACGTCCTGACCTGATCAAAATCAATTACGGATTCTACCTTCGCAGAAGCCAGCACCACAAAGGGAGAGAAACTGGCTGTTTCAAAAGTAAAAACAGTCTGCGCAGAATCAGACGATGACATTACAGGCTCCGCGCCGCCTGCCTGCGGCACATGATAAACCTGAATCCCAATTTCTTTTACAACCTCCTGAATCGTCTCAGAAGGCGTGATCTCGGTATTTAACCGCGCCGGCAGCGTAATGGTTACTTCTACCGGCACAGAAGGAACCGCTTCCTCCCCAGCCTCATTGCAGAATGAAAGATCAAACGCGCGCAGATCCGTCACTCTCTGATCCTTATCCCAAGCCTTGGTAACCGTACCCTTTAAGGCCGTGATTTCCGCTTCTGTTTTAATCGGAACAGCACAAAATTCTACTTTTTCGTCAAACGCATCCGCCGGAACTTTTACGAGGATTTCTGAACCATCATCCAGCGATACCGTTTCTTCATACGCTCCGCTGATATCCATTCCCAACTGCTTTAACAAAGCAGAATAATTTGCTATATACGCCGCAGCGTTCGCGCATTCACCAACGACTACCGTCCCTAAACGCCTTCCGCTAATCGTTCCATTAATTTCTATTTCACTTTCAGGCTCTGTACTTTTACTTCCTTCTGTTTCAGCGCTTTCCTTCGTTTTGCGGCCGCTTTCACTCTCAGTTTCTTCACCGGTTTCTGTTTCAGCGTCAGAACCCGTCGCTGCCGCAATTTCCCGAAAGCTCTCATCCCTCGCCCGCAAGATATCCGTTTCCTGAATATCTTCTTCCTGCATTTCTGTGTCGGCATCTTCGGTTATCACATCACTTTCGTACTCCGGCACAATATCTGGCAGAAAATACGCAGCATTCGATGTCGTAGCTACTTCACTCTCATATGGCCGAACTGATACAGCTTCCGTCGCATATCCGTCCACGACGGTACGGAAACTCACTGGGACGATGTCGTTATTTTCATAGAAGAAAATCAATTCATCCGAGCCGGCATTATAATAGAGCGTCAACTCCGCTTCGTTCACCGATTCCGTTGTATAACCCGCTTGGATCTGATAGACTTCGCCTTCACCCAGCACCTTCCGATACTCCGCCAACAGCGTCTCGCTGCCAGATAAGCCCATATCATCAAAGCTTACAGGACTGCCGCTCTCTTTTGCAGACTCCACTGCATTTTGTAAATCCTCTCCGGTCATCGTAAATACAGCCGTCGCACTTTCCCCACGCTCTGCGGCAACTGCTACAACCGAACCGTTAAAAACATTCCCCAATACCATGGCAAACGCCAACAGCTTTGCCAGGAATCTTTTTGCGTCTCTCCATTCACTCATTTTTATGACTCCCCTCCTCATTAAAAACCACATTAAAGGCTACTTCTACAATTTGTCTTCATTATACAATATGAGGTATCTCACAAAGTGTCTCGCTAAGGCATTTTTTGGAAAAATTTTTAAATTTTATCATTTTTTAATAAAATCAGAGCTAATATCGGGAATTCATGGGCAATTTTCCCAAAATTCAGGTTCTTTGATTCAAAAAACCAGTCACTCCGCAGCAAATGCCCCTGCCGGAAGTGACTGGTTTCTATTTTCATAGGTGCAGAGAGCGCCAGTGACGTTCTGCCCGTATTTCCATGGTTGCTATTGCGGCGCTTACCGCACCACGAAATTCACAATCTTATTCGGTACATAGATTTCTTTTACAAGTGTCTTGCCTTCCAGGAATGGCGCCACCTTCTCATTGCCCTTTGCTGTCGCGAAGGCAGTTTCCTTGTCGCAGCCGGTCGGGATCGCCACGGCACCGCGGAGCTTTCCGTTCACCTGGACGCCGATCTCCACGGTCTGATCCACGGTCTTGGCCTCGTCGTACTCAGGCCACTCCGCCAGGGAAATGAAACCTTCCCGGCCCATACTCTCCCACATTTCCTCGCACAGATGCGGAGCAAAGGGGCAAAGGAGCTTCAGATAGGTCGCCAGATACTCCTCGCTGATCCGTCCATTGTCACAGATATCATTCAGCAGCGCCATCATGCTGGCGATCGCGGTGTTGAACTTCATATCCTCGATGTCGGAGGAGACCTTCTTGATCGTCTTGTGAAGCTTCGTCTCCAGCTCCGGCGTCGCGTCCTTCGTCATGATATCGGTAAGGCCGGCCACGCGCTCCAGGAAGCGCTTGCAGCCCTTCACGGAATTATCGTTCCACGGGGCGGCCGCGCCGTAATCGCCCATGAACATCACGTAGGTGCGCAGGGTATCCGCGCCGTAATCGTCCACAATATCCAGCGGATCCACCACATTGCCCTTGGACTTGCTCATCTTGTCGCCGTCCGGGCCGAGAACCAGTCCCTGGGCGCTGCGCTTGGCGTAGGGTTCCGGTGTGTTCACAACGCCGATGTCGTAGAGGAACCGATGCCAGAACCGGGAATAGATCATATGGCGGGTCACATGCTCCATGCCGCCGTTGTACCAATCTACCGGCATCCAGTATTCCATCTTCTTGCGGTCGGCCAGCGCCTCGGTGTTGTGCGGGTCAATGTAACGCAGGAAATACCAGGACGAACCGGCCCACTGGGGCATGGTGTCCGTCTCGCGCTTCGCAGCGCCGCCGCATTTCGGGCAAGTGCAGTTGACGAAATAGTCCAGCTTCGCCAGAGGCGATTCGCCGTCGGTGCCAGGCTCGAAATTCTCCACCTCCGGCAGCCTAAGCGGCAATTCCTCGTAGGGCACGGGAACCATACCGCACTTCGGGCAGTGGATGATCGGAATCGGTTCGCCCCAGTAGCGCTGGCGGTTAAACGCCCAGTCCTTCATCTTGTACTGGACGCCGGCCCGGCCGATGCCTCTGGCCTCCAGCTCCTTGATCATGCGGGCGATGGAATCCTTCTTATTGGTATATCCGTTCAAATAGCCGGAATTGATCATCTCGCCGTCGCCGGTATAGGCTTCTTTCGTAATGTCGCCGCCCTTGATGACCTCAATGATATCAATGCCAAACTTGGTAGCAAATTCAAAGTCGCGCTGGTCGTGAGCCGGCACGGCCATGATAGCACCGGTGCCGTAGCCCATCATGACATAATCCGCGATAAAGATCGGAATCTTCACACCATTGACCGGATTCACGGCCGTCAGGCCGTCGATCTTGACGCCGGTCTTGTCCTTCACCAGCTGAGTCCGCTCGAACTCGCTCTTCTTGGCGCACTCGGCGCGGTATGCCTTGATCTCGTCCAGATTGCCGATCTTATCCGCGTATTTGTCGATCAGCGGATGCTCCGGCGCGATGACCATGAAGGTCACGCCGAACAGCGTATCCGGGCGGGTCGTATAGATTTCCAGCTTCTCATCAATTCCGTCGATAGTGAAATCCACGAACGCGCCCGTGGAGCGGCCGATCCAGTTCTGCTGCTGCAGCTTGATGTTCGGCGGGTAATCCACAGTCTCCAGACCCTCCAGCAGCTTATCGGCGTACTGGGTGATCCGCAGGTACCAGACGTCCTTGGACTTCTGGATCACATCGCTGTGGCAGATATCGCATTTGCCTCCCTGGCTGTCCTCGTTGGAGAGAACCACCTTGCAGGACGGGCAGTAATTAACCAGCGCCTTATCGCGGAACACCAGCCCATGCTCAAACATTTTCAGGAAGATCCACTGAGTCCAGCGGTAGAAATCTTCGTCCGTCGTGTCCACCACACGGCTCCAGTCGAAGGAATATCCCACGCTCTTGAGCTGCTCGGAGAAATGTCGGATGTTCTGGTCGGTAATAATCCGCGGATGGGTCTTGGTCTTGATCGCATAGTTCTCGGCCGGCAGACCAAATGCGTCAAAGCCGATGGGGAACAGGACGTTGTAGCCCTGCATCCGGCGCTTGCGGCTGACGACCTCCAGACCGGTGTACGCCTTGATATGGCCTACGTGCATTCCCGCGCCGCTGGGATAAGGGAATTCCACCAGGCCGTAGAACTTCTTCTTCGTGAAATCGTCGGACGCCTTGAAGATCTGAGCGTCCTCCCACCTCTGCTGCCATTTCTTTTCGATTTTCTTATACTGATACTTCATTGTCTTTTCCTGCCTGTCTTTTTCTATGATTCCGGAAAGGTTTCCGCCGCACGCTGACGATCCGTCGCGACAATATCACCGCCCGCTGCGTCCGGGGAAAGACGGAATTTCCCGATTCTGACATATATTTATAGCATAAAATCGGGAATCATACAAGAGTGTTCTTGGAATCCGGACAAAGTACATTTTGCCTTACTCATCCTCCGCCCAGGCCAGCGCGCAGCACACCGCCCGTTTCCAGCCCTTCTTAAGCTCCGCCCTCCGCTCGGCGTCCATCTGCGGCTTGAACCTCTGGTCGATCTGCCAGTTTCCGGCGATCTCATCCCGGTCCTTCCAGTAGCCCACAGCCAGACCGGCCAGATAGGCCGCGCCCAGAGCTGTCGTCTCAATACAGCGGGGCCGCACCACCGCCGCGTCCAGGATGTCCGCCTGGAACTGCATCAGGAAATTATTGGCCGACGCGCCGCCGTCCACCTTCAGGCTGGTCAGGCGGATACCGGAATCTTTCTCCATGGCCTCGATCACGTCGCTGACCTGATACGCCAGGGACTCCACCGTCGCCCGTATAAAGTGCTCCTTGGCGGCGCCGCGGGTCAGACCGACAATGGTGCCTCTGGCGTACTGCTGCCAGTAAGGAGCGCCCAGACCCGCAAAGGCCGGCACCACATAGACGCCTGCCGTATCCTCCACTGCCGTGCAGTACTGCTCCGACTGGGCCGCCGTCTTAAGCATCCGAAGCTCGTCCCTCAGCCACTGGATCGACGCGCCTGCCACGAAAATGCTTCCCTCCACGGCATATTCCACCTGATCGCCGACACTGGCCGCAATGGTAGTCAGCAGTCCGTTCTGCGAATGAACCGCGTCTGTGCCCGTGTTCATCAGCAGGAAACAGCCGGTCCCGTATGTATTCTTCACCTCTCCGGGCTTAAAGCAGCACTGGCCGAACAGCGCGGCCTGCTGATCTCCCGCAACACCGGCGATGGGTATCCTTCCGCCCAGAATCTCCTCCGATGTATACCCAAAGATATGGCTGGACGGCTTCACCTCCGGCAGCATCGCGGCCGGAATCCCGAAATAGTCCGGAATCTCCTGATCCCACTTGAGCTTCCGGATATCATACAGCATGGTCCGCGAGGCATTGGTATAGTCCGTCACATGGACCTGTCCCTTAGTCAGATTCCAAATCAGCCAGCTGTCCACGGTGCCGAATGCCAGCTCGCCTTTCTCCGCACGCTCTCTGGCCCCCGGCACATGATCCAGAATCCATGCGATCTTGCTGCCGGAGAAATAGGCGTCCGGAATCAGTCCGGTCGTCTCCCGCACCTTCTCCTCCATACCGTCCGCCTTCAGCTTCTCAATCCTGTCCGCGGTTCTGCGGCACTGCCATACAATAGCATTATAAATGGGATGGCCGGTCTTCCGATCCCAGATAATCGTTGTCTCCCGCTGATTCGTGATTCCAATAGCCTCGATATCGCCAATTGACGCGCCGATGCCGCTGACTGCCTCCATCATCACGCTCATCTGGGACGACCAGATCTCAAGCGGGTCGTGTTCCACCCAGCCCGGCTGAGGATAAATCTGCCGAAACTCCTTCTGCGCCACGCTGACGATGCTGCCCGACTTATCGAACAGGATGCAGCGGGAGCTGGTGGTTCCCTGATCCAGCGCCATAATGTACTTTGCCATGGTGTGCCCTCCTTTATCCTTTCCGTACCTGTGAATCGCTTTTCGAACATTCTTGTGATTCTGCCAATGATTCACACTTTTTCGCTCTAATATACCAATTATACTTTTTTATTATCATCTTATCAAGATTTTTAGACGGAAATTCACCGATAAGATTCATCGGATCAAGAGGCTCCGCCGTTCTCAGCGTATCAGCCGGCGGCACAGCCCCTTCACCAGCCGCCACCCCTGAATCGCCGCTGTCGGAAGAGCCGCGAGAACGCCGACGCAAATCAGCTGCTCACGGCTCAGGTCCGCCGCCGCAAACATAACCTGCAGTCCCGGAACAAACAGTACCGCCGCAAGCAAAACCGTCCCCGTCAGAAACGCCAGAACCGTATAAATATTGCTGAACAGCCCCAAACGAAGCAGACTTCTGCGGCTGCGGCAGTTGAAACCGTGAAACAGGCGCGCCAGCGTAAGTGTCGCGAAAGCCATGGTACTGGCGCTCTGCCCGCATGGGAACCCAAGCCGGTACGCACACAGCGTGCACACCGCGATTAATCCGCCCTGCAGCAGAACATCACGGATAAATCCAGCCGTCAGGATTCCCCGCTTCGGATCCCTCGGCGGTCCGTCCAGAAGTCCCCGCTCCGGGGGCTCCATGCCGATCGCCAGGGCCGGAAGCGAATCCGTCAGCAGATTGACAAACAGCAAATGAACCGGCGCAAACGGCAGCGGCAGAGCCAGAAGCGTCGTATAAAGAACACAGAGAATTCCGGCCATATTACCGGAAAGCAGGAACTGGATCGCGCCAAGAATATTTCGGTAGACGTTGCGGCCGTTGGCCACGGCCTTAATAATGGTGGCAAAATTGTCGTCCGCCAGAATCATATCCGCCGCATCCTTGGAAACCTCCGTGCCGCCGCGGCCCATGGCAACGCCGATATCCGCCTGTTTAAGCGCCGGGGCGTCATTGACGCCGTCGCCGGTCATAGCGACGATATTTCCCCGGCTCTGCCATGCGCGGACAATCCGCAGCTTGTGCTGAGGCGTAACGCGGGCGTAGACGCTGATCTGCTTCAGCCGGGCCTCCAATTCCTGGTCAGACATGGCGTCCAGCTCCGGCCCGGTGACGGCGCAGGAAGCGTCGTCCGGCTCCAGAATCCCAATCTGCCGTGCGATCACCGCTGCCGTCACCTTATGGTCGCCGGTGATCATAATCGTCCGGATACCGGCCCGCTTCGCGTCTGCGACAGCTTCCGCGCTCTCCGGCTGCGGCGGATCCATCATGGCTGCCATGCCAAGAAAGGTCATGCCGTTTTCTATATCAGTCTCTGTTTCCGCATCTTTTCCGGATTCCCTCCCAATCCCTGCGGCTTCTGTCTCCCCATTTTTCATAAAGCGGCAGGCCACTCCCAGCACACGCAACCCGCGTCCTGAGCATTCTTCCATTCGTTCCATCCAATGTTTCCGTTCCGCGGAAGACAAACTGCACCGCTTAAGCAGCACATCAGCCGCACCCTTGCACAGCAGAATCTGTCTTCCGCCAAACGAATGAACCGAGCTCATCATTTTTCTATCGGAATCAAACGGTATCTCACGGATACGCGGATAGCGGCGCCGGATCTGCTGCGGGGATAATCCGTGAAAACGCACGAATTCCAACAGCGCCAGCTCCGTCGCGTCTCCAAGGCCTTGCGCCGGCGTTTCCGGACGATTTCCCGCCGCTTCCGGTTTTCCGGCTATCTCCAACGTTTCCGCCAGCTCCGCATTGTTCGCCAGCGCGCACGCCTCCAGAAAGAACCTCTGCCGCTCATCTGCCGGATTCAGTTCTGCTGCCGGTATCATTTTCCCGCCGATCACTACCTGCTCTACGCTCATACGGTTCTGTGTCAGCGTGCCGGTCTTATCGGTGCAGATCACCGACACGCAGCCCAGGCTCTCTACCGCTTTCAGATCCTTGATAATCGCCTGTTCTTTGGCCATTTTCTGCGTTCCCATGGCCTGTACGATCGTTACAATGGAGCCCAGCGCCTCCGGAATCGCGGCCACCGCCAGCGCCACCGCAAACAAAAGCGAATCCAGAAGCGCCATTCCCCTGTACACGCTCAAAACGAATACAATCAGACACACGACCATAATCGCCGCCGCCAAACGACCGGAAAACTGATCCAGACTAATCTGAAGCGGTGTCCGCTTCTCCTTCGCGTGATCCATCAAAGACGCAATCCCGCCGATCTCTGTATCCATACCGGTCGCAGTCACAATTACAGTGCCAACGCCTGCCGTAACCAGAGAGCCGGAATAGACCATACAGGTGCGCTCAGCGAGCGGAATATCCCCTTCCTTCTTCTGTCCGCCCAGCCTCGCATCCTCTGCCGCCCGTCTCCGCCCCATAGACTTTGCCGACTTTTCCACCGCGTCTGATTCCCCGGTCAGCGAGCTTTCATTTACCTTTAACGCCGCGCAATCCAGAATCCGCCCGTCCGCCACCACCAGATCCCCGGCTTCCAGATACAGGATATCTCCGGGCACTACTTCCGCCGATGGAATCTCCTGCCGGACACCGTCACGCAGCACCCGCGCCGAAGGAGCTGACAGCGCCCGCAAACTCTCAAGCGACTTCTCCGCCCGCTGGTGCTGCACCGTCCCCAGCACCGCGTTCATCAGGATGACAGCAAAAATGACCACCGTACTCTCTACATTATCCGTCAGCATCGAGATGACAGCGGCTCCGATCAGGATCATCACCAGCAGGTCCTGAAACTGCTCCGCAAATACCTTCCACGCCGGCTTGCGGCCGGACTCACGCAGACGGTTCTCGCCGTACTGCTCCCGGCGTTTACGGACCTGCGCGCCGGAAAGTCCCCGCGTCAGAAATGAACGATTCCCCGCGTCCCCATTCACCCCCAAACGATCAAGAACTTCTTCTATCGTACAGCGATACCATTCCATCATCCCGGACGCCCCCGTTTTCTTTCCCTTCATATCTATGCCAGAAAAGGCGGAGTCAGAAATACGTTTGGTACAAATTCCGGGCGGCGCTTGTATTTCACCGCAAAATATGCTATCATAGCCTGCATACCGCGACCGCGAAAAGCCGTATTTTTCAGTTATTTCAGCTTATCGCGGTTCCAGAATCGGTGAGTTCGAGACCTTCCTCACCTAAAACAAAACTAAAGGAGAATGTACCATGAAAAAACAACCCAATGGGGCCGTGTACTACATGGCCGAGGCGGCGATGATCGCCGCTATCTATGTCGCGCTGACGGGACTTGTAGCGCCGTTTGCCTTTGGGCCGGTGCAGTTCCGCGTGTCGGAGGCGCTCTGCGTGCTTCCCTACTTCACGGCAGCGGCGGTGCCGGGCGTTTCCATCGGCTGCCTGCTGTCCAACCTGCTTTTCGGCGCGGCGATGCCGGATGTGATCTTCGGAACGCTGGCGACTCTCATCGGGGCGGTGGTTTCCTATCGCATCCGCGGGCACAAATGGCTGGTGTGCGTGCCGCCGATCCTGTCAAACACCATCATCATCCCCTGGGTGCTGCGGTATGCCTACGGCTCCACGGATCTGATTCCCGTGATGATGGTCACGGTCGGCATCGGCGAAGTGCTGGCGATCGGCGTGATCGGCAATCTTCTACTGGCGGCGCTTGACAGATACCGCGGGATTATTTTCCGGAAACAGCCTGCACGGTAGCCCATTTCATATCGTTAGTATAATCGCAAATATGCGGGATAAAGCACGGAGCGCGCGTTTTCCGCCCCAAAATGAAATCCTATGAAGATACTGTTAGCTGCAATCAATGCAAAATACATCCATTCCAATCTGGCGGTGCGAAGCCTGAAAATGTATGCGCAGCGGAAGCTGGAAAACGCCCGCGCCGCCGCGTTACGCGATGATGCCGAAGCCGGCGCCGCGCAAACCCTTTCCGGCTTGCCGCAAATAGACATTGCCGAATATACGATCAACCAACCCTCTGATCAGATCCTGCGGGATATCTACGCACGCCGCCCGGACATGCTCTGCTTCTCATGCTATCTCTGGAATATCCAGTATGTCCGGACTCTGGTGCGTGAACTGGGCAAGGTACTGCCGCAGACTCCCATCTGGCTTGGCGGTCCGGAGGTGTCTTACGACGCGAGTGAAGTGCTGCGGGAATTTCCGGAAGTGTCAGGCGTGATGAAAGGCGAAGGTGAGGATACCTTCGCGGAGCTGGCGGGGGCAGCTAGGACGCTATCGCTGCAGTATGATGCCGATCCGCACGCCGCGTTGGCTCTCCGCGATCAGCTTCTGGCCGCGATATCCGGAATCACCTGGCGTGCTTCCGCCAATCCAGTCGCAGAAAAGTTCCCGCCGGCTTCTAACCGCCAAATTATCGAAAACCCCTGGCGGCCTGCCATCGACATGAACCTTCTTCCTTTCGTCTACGACGACACGGAGGAACTGTCCCACCGAATCATCTACTACGAGAGCAGCCGCGGGTGTCCGTTTTCCTGCAGTTACTGCCTGTCGTCCGTAGACAAGCAGCTGCGCTTTCGCAATATGGAACTGGTAAAACGGGAGCTGCGCTTCTTTCTCGACCGACGCGTGCCCCAGGTAAAATTTGTGGACCGTACCTTCAACTGTGACCGCCGCCGCGCAATGGAGATCTGGCAGTTTCTGACCGACAATGACAACGGCATCACGAATTTCCATTTTGAAATCGCCGCGGATCTGCTGACGCCGGAGGAGATTGCGCTGATCGGCTCCATGCGGCCCGGCCTGATCCAGCTGGAAATCGGCGTCCAGTCCACCAATCCGGACACAATCCGCGAAATCCGAAGAACCATGGACCTCAGCCGATTGTCTGCCAATGTACGCGCCGTCTCCGCGGCCCGCAATATCCATCAGCATCTGGATCTGATCACCGGGCTGCCCTATGAGGATTTGAAAAGCTTCCGGCGTTCCTTCGACGACGTATACTCGCTGCATCCCCAACAGCTGCAGCTGGGATTTCTCAAGGTGCTGAAAGGCTCCTACATGGATGAACGGCGCGGCGCCTACGGCCTCGTCTGCGGAAGCGAACCGCCCTACGAGGTTCTCTCCACGAAATGGCTCTCCTTCGACGACGTCATTCTCCTGAAAGGCGTTGAGGAAATGGTGGAAACGTACTATAACAGCGGCCAGTTTTCCCATACGATCGCGGTGTTGGAACACGAATTTGCCTCCGCGTTTGAGATGTATCAGGCGTTGGCGGAATATTATCAGAAGCACGTCCCTGCGGGCGTCAGCCAGGCACGCGCCGCGCGGTATGAACTGCTGCTGGGATTCATCCAAGAGAATATTCCGGCAGACGGAGCGAAAAAGACCGTACAGTCAAACGGCTCAGGGCAATTCGGACAGGCAGACAACCTTCTGCCAAGCGAACAGACGGCCGTCTTCCGCGAGCTCCTGACCTACGACTACTATCTTCGCGAGAACGCCAAAAGCCGTCCCTCTTTCGCAGGCGAACAGCTGCCGGACAAGGAGACCGCTCGCCTGTTTTATGAAAATGAGGCCGCGCAGCATCATTTCCTGCCCGATCATGCCGCTTACGACAAAAACCAGCTGCGCCGAATGACCCATCTGGAGACATTTCCGCATCTGGGCAGGACGATTCTGTTCGATTATGAGCACCGCGACACCCTGACCGGCGATGCCAAAGTACGCATAGTTGAAACATTACCATCAACCGTATACCCTTATAATGTGTATTTAACTTGACCAGAAAAGGAGAGCTCCCATGGAAAAAATCACCAGCTTCACCATCAACCACTTAAAGCTTCTCCCCGGCATCTACGTATCCCGCAAGGATAAAGCCGGAGACGCCGCCGTCACCACCTTCGACATCCGCATGACCAGACCCAACTACGAGCCGGTCATGAACACGGCCGAAGTTCACACGATCGAGCACCTGGGCGCCACCTTCCTGCGTAACGAACCGGACTGGAAGGACAAGGTCCTTTACTTCGGCCCCATGGGCTGCCGCACCGGCTTCTACCTGCTGCTGGCCGGCGACTATGAATCAAAGGATATCGTGACCCTCATCGAGGAAATGTTCCTCTTTATCAGCGGCTATGAAGGCCCGGTTCCCGGCGCGGCCGCCCGCGACTGCGGCAATTACCTGGATATGAATCTTCCGATGGCCCAATACTGCGCCAAAAAATTCCTCCGCGAAGTCATGGGCGACCTTTCGGAGGAGCGGCTGAATTATCCAGAATAATTTTTGCGTTCCTGGAATTATAATTGAATACACAGTTGATTCTTACCATTTTTCTATCATTTTAGCGGCCCTATCGATTTCTTTCCCGCAATATATTATAATATCCTTGTATCTTTCCGGAAACAATCGTTCTGTCTTACAAGGAGGCCTATTATGACAAAAGAAGTTTTATTGTTGTCTCTTATCGCACTAGCCGCATTTCTTCTGGTCATTGAATGCGCCACCGAGGCGGCTGATGCGGTTCGGTATTTCTTCTATAAAGGGAATTCCACTGCCCGCGTCGTCGGAAACGAGCCCTTTTCCGTGTCCCGCTCCAGAGGACTGGTGGAGCAAAGTGAGGATAACAAGACATACTCTCCGGTTCGCGCAACCCAGGACCGAAACACCAATCATCCTTATATCTTCTCTCCCTCTTACTGGAGGTACAGAAAGCAGGAGGTCTTCCCGGTCTTAGAATGGGAAACGGAGGGAAATAGCTGGAAAGCGCATTACCCTTACGCCAGAAACTGGGAGGCCGGCTCCGAGGTCACTGTACGCTATAACGTTGAGCGCCCCTGGCAATATGCCATCAGAGATCGCTCACTCAGCCTCAGCGCCCTGTTAAAATGTTCTGTCTGCATCCTGTGCGGCATCCTGCTTATTCTTATCATGACACAGGTTATTTAATCAAACAGCTTTAAATGATCGGATTCCACAATACAAACGGAGCGTCACTGGCGCGTTTTTTGCATACTGACATAAAAGAAGGGCCGTCGGCAAAAGCTTCTGCTCCTGCCAACGGCCTTCTTATTTAAGTTATGAAACATTTACACCTCAAAGATCAGATCGCCGTAGCTCGGGAACGGCCACAGCTCCTTATCCACGATCATCTCCAGCTTATCTGCCGGCGCACGCAGGGCTGCCATAGCCGGGACTACCTTCTCATGGTAGGCATGAGCGCAGGCACAGGCGTCGGAAATCGCCAGGCTCTCCTCGGTAATCGACTGCAGATCGGACAGCGCTGCCTTCATCTCGCTCAGCAGATCGGAAGTCTCGGTCAGAAGCCCGGTCTGGACGCTCACATCCGCATCCGGGCAGGCCGTCTTCACTTTGTTGATGGAATCCGCAAGAGCAGCCGTGTAGCGGATCACAGCCGGGATAATCTGCTTGCCGGCCATGTCAATCATGGTGCGGGCCTCGATGTTGATAGCCTTGGCGTAGGCTTCGTACTCTACCTCCACACGGGACTCCAGCTCTGCCTTCGTGAACACGCCGAAAGTCTCATACAGCTTCACGGCCTTATCGGTGATCAGGCTGGGGATCGCGTCCACCATGGAGCGGATGTTGGGCAGGCCGCGCTTCTCAGCCTCCGCAATCCACTCGTCAGAGTAACCGTTTCCGTTGAAAATGATTCTCTGATGATCGGACAGCAGTTTCTTGATCATGTCATGGACAGCCATATCAAAATTGTCAGCCGCCTCCAACTCGTCGGCCGCCTCCTTGAACGCCTCGGCCACGATCGTGTTCAGCACCACGTTGGCGGGAGCGATGGAGTCGGAAGAACCGACCATACGGAACTCAAATTTATTGCCGGTGAATGCGAACGGCGACGTACGGTTGCGGTCGGTAGCGTCCTTGTCCAGATCCGGCAGCGTGGCAACGCCGGTTGACAGCTTGCCGCCGCTCTTGGAATGGGTGGCCGCACCGGTGTCGCACAGCTGGTTGATCACGTCCTCCAACTGCTCGCCCACGAAGATGGAAATGATTGCCGGCGGAGCCTCGTTGGCGCCCAGACGATGGTCGTTGCCTACGTCAGAAGCCGCCTCGCGCAGCAGATCCGCGTGGGTGTCGATGGCTTTCATAATGCAGCCCAGCACCAGAAGGAACTGGATGTTCTCATGGGGCGTGTCGCCGGGGTTCAGCATGTTGATGCCGTCGTTGGTGGTCAGGGACCAGTTGTTGTGTTTGCCGGAACCGTTGACGCCGGCGAAGGGCTTCTCATGAAGCAGACAGGTCAGGCCGTGGCGGCCGGCCACCTTCTTAAGCGTCTCCATAACGATCTGGTTATGATCTACAGCCAGATTGGCCTGATCGTAGATCGGGGCCAGCTCGTGCTGCGCCGGAGCCACCTCATTGTGCTGGGTCTTGGCGGTGACGCCCAGCTTCCACAGCTCCTGATTGACTTCGTTCATATAGGAACCGATCCGCTCACGGATTGCTCCGAAATAATGATCCTCCAGCTCCTGCCCCTTGGGCGGCATAGCTCCAAAGAGGGTCCGGCCGGCGTAGATCAGGTCTTTTCTCTGCAGATATTTGGCACGGTCTACGATGAAATACTCCTGCTCCGGACCGACGGACGGAACCACGCGCTTGGATGTGGTGTTACCGAACAGCTTAAGGATACGCAGCGCCTGGGTGTCGATGGCCTGCATGGAACGCAGAAGCGGCGTCTTCTGATCCAGGGCCTCGCCCTTATAGGAACAGAAGGCTGTGGGGATGCACAGCGTCACACCGGCAGCGTCCTCGCGCAGGAACGCCGGCGAGGTGCAGTCCCAAGCCGTATAGCCTCTGGCCTCGAAGGTAGCGCGCAGGCCGCCTGACGGGAAGGAAGACGCATCCGGCTCGCCCTTAATCAGCTCCTTGCCGGAGAACTCCATGATCACCTTGCCCTCCGCGTCGGGAGCTGAGATAAAGGAGTCGTGCTTTTCCGCCGTGGTTCCGGTCAGCGGCTGAAACCAGTGGGTGTAATGGGTCGCGCCCCGCTCGATCGCCCAGTCCTTCATGGCATGGGCTACCACATCGGCAATGGACGGATCCAGTTCCGTGCCGTCCTCAATGGTTCTTTTCAGTTTCTTGAAAACGCTCTTGGGGAGACGTTCCTTCATGACGGTCTCATTGAACACATTCTTGCCAAAGATCTCGGCAACATTTACTACTTCGCTCATAGATTTTCCATCCTCTCCTTTTCCGCTCCGCCCGGCGTCAGCTGTATTTATAGGCGATTCCCCGCTTCACGAAGCGATGATTTTAAATCTCTTTTATCCCGCGCGGCGCCGTGGGACAAAAGAAGGCGTCCTCCCCATCACAGGGAGAACGCCGTCGTTCCTCACTTCAATAAGATACTCCCTTTTTCGGGAAAATGCAAGCACTTTTTCATAAAAGTTTTTGCGTAGGAGTTTTTGCGTTACTGTTCAGACGTTCTCAGGCCTTGCCCACAGATCCGAACAGCTCCATCTTCTCCTTAACGGTCTCTTTGATAGCGGCAGCGCCCGGAGCCAGAAGCTTTCTCGGGTCGTAGCCCTTGCCCTGTTCGTCCTTGCCCTCTTCGATATACTTGCGGGTCGCGGCTGCGAAGGACAGCTGACACTCGGTGTTCACGTTGATCTTCGCAACGCCCAGATCGATCGCCTTGCGGATCATGTCGGCCGGGATGCCGGTACCGCCGTGAAGAACCAGAGGCATATCGCCGGTCTTCGCCTTGATGGCGGCCAGAGTCTCAAAGCTTAAGCCCTTCCAGTTCGCCGGATATTTGCCGTGAATGTTGCCGATGCCGGCAGCCAGGAAATCGATGCCCAGATCAGCGATCATCTTGCACTCATCGGGATCCGCGCACTCGCCCATACCGACCACGCCGTCTTCCTCGCCGCCGATGGCGCCGACCTCAGCCTCGATGGAAATGCCCATAGCATGGGCGATGGCGACCAGCTCCTTGGTCTTCGCCACGTTCTCATCGATCGGATAGTGGGAACCGTCGAACATGATGGAAGAAAATCCAGCCTTGATACACTTGTAGCAGCCGTCATAGGTGCCGTGATCCAAATGGGTAGCTACCGGAACAGTAATGCCCATCTCGTCGATCATCGCCCCAACCATAGCCGCAACAGTCTTAAATCCGGTCATATACTTGCCAGCGCCCTCGGACACGCCAAGGATTACCGGAGACTGCAGCTCCTGAGCGGTCTGCAGGATGGACTTGGTCCACTCCAGATTGTTGATGTTGAACTGTCCTACCGCGTAGTGGCCTTCAACTGCCTTCTTGAGCATCTCTGTTGCAGATACTAACATGATAATACCTCCATATTCTTAAATTATCACTTCGCTGCGCCGCTGCCGTAAAGTCCTGCTTTCTGACACAGAACCACAGGTTCCGCCTCCGGCAAGGGACACACCAAAATTCTGGTAACAGTATACACCATAACTTCCTATTTGAAAAGAAATTTTTTCAGCCGCTCTTCATTAAATTCCGCCTAAATCCCTAAAACGCCGCTCACCGCCGCTTCCATATCGGCAGCGTCGCATTCCTTCTTATGGCGGATCTCGGCAGTCTTAAGCTCCAGAACCGCCTTCGGAACCGGCACATGCGAAATATTTTCCAGCTCCTCAGCGACAGCGAACTCATCCGTCAGCAGGATCGGGCCCTGAATCGCTTCCAGAACCGCTTTGGAAAATTTATACGGACTGGCCGTCGAGACGATGACCGTCTTTGTCTGATCGCCGGTCGCATCCCAATGAGCTTTCCATACCGCGGCCGCCACCCCGGTATGCGTATCCATCACATAACCGCGCTTCCTGTACAGATAGCGGATTACCTCCGCATCCTGTTCTTCTGTCGCGTAACCGCCGATGAAGTCCTCCATATGCTTCTGCATTTCCTTCGTCACCGTGTAATGTCCGGTCTCAGATAACTCCTTCATCAGCTTCGCTGTCTTCTCCGCGTCGCTTCCTGTACTCAGGTAAATCAATCTCTCCAAATTACTGGACACAAGAATATCCATGGACGGGGACATCGTCAGCATGAAATCCCGGTTCTTATCATAGGTTCCCGTCGTAAAGAAATCATACAGAACCTTATTATCATTGGAGGCGCAGAACAGTTTCCCGATCGGCACGCCCATCAGCTTGGCAAAATATCCCGCCAGAATATTGCCGAAATTACCGGTCGGCACGACCACGTTAATCTCCTCGCCGTCCTCAATCCCTCCGCAGTTTAGGAGCTCCGCGTAAGCGTGAACATAATAGACCACCTGCGGAATCAGCCGGCCCACATTGATGGAGTTGGCGCTGGAAAGCTGGAATCCGCTTGCATCCAGCTTCTTCTCGTACTCCTTATCCGCGAAAATCTTCTTCACACCGGTCTGGGCGTCGTCGAAATTGCCGTGAATCGCGATGACGGCAGTGTTATCTCCCTTCTGCGTCACCATCTGCAGCTCCTGGATATGGCTGACGCCGTCCTTCGGATAGAAGACAATGATCCGCGTGCCCGGTACGTCCGCGAAGCCCGCAAGCGCCGCCTTTCCGGTATCTCCGGAGGTGGCCGTAAGGATTACAATCTCCTTATCTACATGGTTCTTCTTTGCCGCAACAGTGATCAGCCGCGGCAGGATGGACAGAGCCATGTCCTTAAACGCGATCGTATTGCCGTGAAACAACTCCAGCACGTAGGCCATGCCTACATGAACCAGCGGCGCGATCTCCGGCGTATCGAACTTGCTGTCATAGGCCTTTGCAATGCAGTCACGAAGCTCCTCTTCCGTAAAATCAGTCAAAAACAGCTTCATAACCTCGTATGCCTGCTCCTGATAGGTCATCCCTGCCAGTTCCCGAAGCGGCTTATCCAACTGCGGGATCTCTGACGGCATAAACAGACCGCCGTCTGACGCGATGCCCTTTAAAATCGCCATGGAAGCGCTTACGCCGCTCTCGCCTCCGCGGGTACTCTGATATGTGATGTTCTTCATAAATGTCGCTCCATTCCGCCGCCGCTTTTGACGGCTGTATCGTTCCCCGCCCGGTGTGCATTGACACAGTATCGTCCGGCCAAATCCGTCCGTACCTTTCTGCAGGTCTCCTTTGACAAAGGATTTTAACATACTTTCCCATGACCCGCAACGGTGAATTTGTTAAATTTTTCACCGATAATCGTAAAATGATGTTGCATCTTATCACCTCCCAGCCGTCTTTTGCAGCGCGCTGTACAAACAGACTGTGTTTCCGGCCGCTTCGCCGCGGCGCCAACACCAAGCCGTCCCGTTACGCATACTGTAGTCATAAGTAGATTTTTCGGTGATATGCAATGGTGATTCCATTGAATCAGATAAACGTGGGAGAAAAGGCCCTTGTAGTCTGGATCGCCAGCCCTCCTGATATGGCGCGGCGCCTTCACGACCTGGGCTTTGTCCCTGACGAGGAAGTCGCCTGTGTTCTTGCCGGCCGGCCGGGCGGAATGCGGGCATACCTGGTACAGGGCGCGGTCATAGGCCTGCGGGAGCAGAACAGCAAACAAATTTTTGTCGAAGCGGTGCGCTCCGAATGAGCAAAAGAAAAACAGGCCGGGTGGACATCCCAAAATAACCGGACGCCTCATCAGGCCTGTCTGTACGAGAAAGACCTCCGTCTCACTCGCCGTCTACATCCATATTCGCCGCCACCGCAATCGAGCTGGACACAGTGGACACCGCGGTCACAACCGCCACAATGATAATCAGCAGGGCGCCGCCCATCAGAACGAAGAAAAAGGTCTCCTCGTCCTCCTGCTCCGTCTCCTCCGTCTGTTCCGCAGTATCCGTGCCGGACGCGCGAACCTCCTGCGCAGGAACAGCCGCAAAGAAAAGGCAGAAGCAGAGCATCACAGCCGCAAGGAACAATCTTATATGTTTCATGGGTTTTAAAACCTCCTATTCGCAGTTCTCATCCACAGGCATTATATCACATATTTCACAAAATGAAAATACCCAGGCACCCACGATTCCGCGTTTTCATAGAGTAATCATAAGACTGCATTCGCAGACTGGGAGATTTGCATGGAACAGAAACCGATCACTGTGGCGCTGGCAGGCAACCCAAACGTAGGCAAGAGTACTATTTTCAACGGACTGACCGGTCTAAAACAGCACACCGGCAACTGGTCCGGCGTCACCGTGGCGCCGGCAGCCGGACAGATGAAGGACTGCGGATCGGATTATCTGCTGGTAGATCTGCCGGGAACGTACTCCCTTGCGGTCCATTCCCGCGAGGAAGAAACCGCCCGGGATTTCTTAAGCAACGGCAACGCGGACGTAATCGTGGTCGTCTGCGACGCCACCTGTCCCGAACGCGGTCTCCGTCTTCTGAAACAGATTGTGGAGACAGATTACGTCCGCGATCACGGCGTCCCCCTGATTCTCTGTGTCAATCTCTGCGACGAGGCCCGCAAAAAAGGCGTTTCCATCGATTTTGGACTTCTTCAGGATGTCCTCCAATTTCCGGTCGTCCCCTGCTGCGCCCGCAGCGCAGAGGATCTTCGCAGGCTGCGGGAGACCATCTGCGCCGCCGCCAAAACCAAAGGCTGCTACGACTGCCTCGATTTTTCCCCAAAGCAGCTGGTCCGCGAAACTGTCCGCTACACGCGCGTCGATTACCGAAAGCGCGAAGAAATCATCGACCGCATTGTCACCGGCCGCTTCACCGGCAGTCTGATTATGATCGTTCTGCTGCTCGGCCTTTTTTGGCTGACCATCGTCGGAGCAAACATGCCCTCGGATCTTCTGTGGGATTTCTTCTTCTCCCTGGAAAAGCCTCTTGCTTCCGCCCTGCACTGGATTGGCGCGCCTGATCTGCTGGTCAATCTCCTGGTTTACGGGGCCTATCGGGTGCTGGCCTGGGTCGTCAGCGTCATGCTGCCTCCCATGGCTATCTTCTTCCCCCTCTTTACGCTCCTCGAAGATCTGGGCTATCTGCCCCGCGTCGCTTTTTATATGGACCGGGCCTTTATGCGCTGCCGCGCCTGCGGAAAACAGTGTCTGACCATGGCAATGGGTCTGGGCTGCAACGCGGCCGGAGTCGTCGGCTGCCGTATCATCGATTCGCCCAGAGAGCGGCTGATCGCCATCCTGACCAACTCCATGATTCCCTGCAACGGCCGCTTCCCCACGCTGATCAGCCTGATTACCCTGTTCTTCTTAGCCGGAAGACAGGCACAGCGCGCAGGTTCTCTGCCGGCTGCCCTGATGCTGACTGCCGTCATTCTCCTGGGCGCGGCCGCGACCCTGCTCTGTTCGTGGGCGCTGTCCCACACGGTTCTGAAAGGCGTTCCATCCTTCTTTACGCTGGAACTGCCTCCTTACCGCCGTCCGCAGATCGGCAAAGTGATTGTCCGCTCCATCTTTGACCGCACTCTGTTCGTCCTGGGCCGCGCGGCCGCCGTGGCTGCGCCGGCCGGCGTTCTGATCTGGCTGTCGGCCAATATCCAGATCGGCGGGCGAAGCCTGCTGCTTATCCTGACCGGCGCCCTGGATCCCTTTGCGCGCCTGATTGGTCTGGACGGCGTAATTCTGACCGCCTTCCTGCTTGGCTTCCCCGCCAATGAAATCGTACTCCCGATTATCCTCATGGCCTACCTGCAGACCGGTACGCTGGTCGAGATGACAGACTCCGCTGTCTTATTCTCCCTGCTGACCGCGCACGGCTGGACCGGAAAAACCGCCCTGTGCATGATGATCTTCTGTCTTTTCCATTGGCCCTGTTCTACCACCTGCCTGACCATACACAGGGAAACAGGCAGCTGGAAATGGACCGCCGCAGCCATCGCGCTGCCCACAGCGCTTGGGATCATTCTCTGCGGGATAGTAAACCTGTTAGGGAGCGCTCTTGCGTGGTAATAAGTCTGTTAAGCGCCAGTCGTCAGATAACGCTTCAGCGCATCCGTCCTGTCAAGTCTCTCCCACGGCAGATCCAGATCATTTCTCCCGAAATGCCCGTACGCTGCCGTTTGTTTATAGATCGGCCGGCGCAGGTCAAGCATCTGGATAATCCCAGCCGGTCGCAGATCGAAGTTTTCCCGTACAATCTCCACCAGCCGCTCATCGCTGAGTTTCCCGGTGCCAAACGTGTCCACGCCAATCGAGGTCGGATGCGCCACCCCAATCGCGTAGGAAAGCTGAATCTCACACTTCTCCGCCAGCCCCGCGGCCACGATATTCTTCGCTGCGTACCGTGCCGCATAGGCCGCCGAGCGGTCTACCTTCGTGCAGTCCTTTCCGGAAAACGCTCCGCCTCCATGCCTCGCAAAACCGCCGTAAGTGTCCACGATAATCTTCCGTCCCGTAAGACCGCTGTCGCCGTGCGGACCTCCGATCACGAAACGTCCGGTCGGGTTGATAAAGAATTTTGTATGCGCATCCACCATTGCTGGCGGCAGAACCGCGTCGAAGACATATTTTTTGATATCCGCGTGAATCCGCTCCTGGGAAACCGCATCGTCATGCTGGGTGGACAAAACCACCGCCTCCAGCCGGAACGGTTTTCCGTTTTCATCATATTCCACCGTCACCTGGGTCTTCCCATCCGGACGCAGATAGGGCAGCGTACCATTTTTGCGGACCTTGGAAAGCTGCAGCGCCAGCTTATGCGCCAGAGCGATCGGATACGGCATATACTCCTCCGTCTCATTCGTCGCGTAGCCGAACATCATGCCCTGGTCACCCGCGCCGATCGCGTCGATCCGGGCATCGCTCATAAGCACTTCCGCTTCCGCCGCATTGTCCGGACTGTCCTCCAAAAGCCCTGCTCCAGCCGCCGCGTCTTTTGCCTCCAGCGCCTTGTCCACGCCGAGCGCAATATCGGCGGACTGCTCGTCGATTGCCGTAATCACCCCGCAGGTATCACAGTCGAACCCATACTTTGCGCGATCATAACCGATCTCGCGGACCGTCTCGCGGACTACCTTCTGGATGTCCACATAAGCGCTGGTCGTAATTTCGCCCATGACCAGCACCAGGCCTGTCGTAACCGCCGTCTCACAGGCGACCCGGCTCATCGGATCCTGCCGCAGAAGCTCGTCCAGAATCGCATCGGATATCTGGTCGCACATTTTGTCCGGATGTCCCTCTGTCACGGACTCTGACGTAAAAAAGCGTTTCTCCATTTTTCCTCCTTGAAGCTTTCTCGGATACATTCCCGGGAACGGAAACCGCCCTTATCCGGCCGTTCTCTCTGTATTCCGGCAAAAAGAAAAGTCCGCAGCGAACTCCGGACTTGATAAACACACTTCAGCCATCAAATCCTCTTATTGTTCGATTTCTCGCTCAGGTTGGCACCTTCCGCCCATCATCGCCTGCACCGGCAGGCATGTGTGCGGGGTTGTCGTGACTTCACAGATCCTATGTATCTCCATCACTCTGAATAAGGGATAACACGCACTTTTCTATTCAATTTGTAACGTTCTTAATCCAAATTACCTTCGAATTCTCTCTGCAGATCCTTCCTCAGCCGACCTTCAGCTGAAATTTCCTGGCGGCCTTTTCGGAATCTACCTTCTCAATCACCGCTCCCAGAGCAGCCAGTTTCCGCTCAAACTGCTCATAGCCGCGCTGTATGTACTCGATATCATCCACTACCGTATAGCCTTCCGCGGTCAGCCCAGCGATCACTAACGCCGCCCCCGCCCGAAGATCCGGAGCGCTTACCTGCGCCCCTGTGAGCTTCTCCACGCCGGTCACAATAGCGACATTGCCTTCCACTACCTTGACATTGCCGCCCATACGGGACAACTCATCCACATATTTGAAACGATTCTCAAAAATGCTCTCCGTCACAATACTCGTGCCCTCTGCCAGGGACAGCGTCACCGTCATCTGCGGCTGCATATCTGTCGGGAACCCCGGATACGGCTGTGTATTGATATTCGTGCGGGTCTGACGCGCCCGCCCCACCACACGCACGGAATCGTCAAATTCCGAAACTTCGCAGCCGATCTCTTTGAGCTTTGCGGTGATGGACTCCAAATGTTTCGGAATCACATTGCGAAGCGTCACGTCGCCGCGGGTAGCCGCGGCCGCGCACATAAAGGTACCCGCCTCTATCTGATCCGGAATCACGGAATACTCCGTTCCATGAAGCCGCCTGACGCCGCGGATGCGGATGATATCCGTACCGGCGCCGCGGATGCTGGCACCCATGCTGTTGAGGAAGTTCGCCACATCGACGACATGCGGCTCTTTCGCCACATTCTCGATAATCGTCTGTCCCTCCGCCAGAGCCGCCGCCATCATAATATTAATCGTCGCGCCGACAGAGACTTTATCCAGGTAAATATGGCTGCCTACCAGATCAATCGCGTGCGCAGACACCGCGCCGCGCTCGATATCTACCCTGGCCCCTAACGCCCGGAACCCCTTCAGGTGCAGATCAATCGGTCTGCTGCCGATATTGCAGCCGCCCGGAAGCGGCACTCTGGCACTCTTATATTTGCCTAAAAGCGCCCCGATAAAATAGTAAGAAGCGCGTATCCTGCGCATATATTCATCTTCGATGGACACATCGCTGATGCCCTCTCCGTTAATCTTCACAGTATGGCGGTCAATACGCTTTACGGATGCCCCGATCGCCTGCATCGCTTCGAGCATGACGTTGATGTCGTTTACATCCGGCAGATTATCAATCACAACGTCCTCATCCGTCATAATGGATGCCGCGAGAATACCCAGCGCCGCGTTTTTCGCACCGCTGATTGAAACCTCGCCGGCCAGCGGGTTACCGCCCTTCATAATAAACTGTTCCACGAGAATTCCACCTTTTTAATTCCTGACTGCCGTTCCGCATAAGCTTTGCAGGCGGCATCGCGTGGCAGATGCTGCCACTTGTATATATCATACCAACATATGAAGAAAATGTAAAGAAAATCTTACCATTTTTTAACAAATTTATTTTGATTTATTTTTTACGGTATTCGCACACCGCAAACGAAATCATTTCCACACCGTTCGAAGTATTCCGTAGCGTCATTTAAGCCCATTTTCGTCTGCTGGTCGGTATCGGGATCCCAGAAATACACGTTGTACTGATCATAACCATACAGCAGCACATAGCGGTCGCCCTCCGTATATGCGATAACCGGATAGCCCTTCCCGATAAAATACAGGGTTTCACGCAGGTTCAGACCGCTTGCATCCACCAGAAAAACACCGTCTTCCGTCTCCATACTGCCCGTGAAAGTAACTATACGGCGGGTCAGGTCAAACGCCGCCGTCTGCGGATCCTTAAGAGTCCGCAGGCTCACGCGGTCCACACGGCTCCACAGAATGCGCTGCTTCTGATCCGTCACCACGCCCATAATGTCGTAGACGGCATGGACCGCCTGCGCAAACTCCGTATAGATTCCCTGCAGACGTCCGCGCCCATAGGCATAAAACAGTATTCCCGTAAACGGACTGTCGGAATGGAGCTCTAACTGCTCCGAATGATCATAGGAAATGCGCTGGGCCGCCGAAATCCGCGCTCCGCGAAGGCTGTTCACATCCTGATCCAGCTGAATAAAATAAACCTTCCGGCGAATCTCAGAAGCATACCAGCCGATACCCTCCATATAGACCTGATCCGACGCGGTGTTGCAGACAATCGTATCACTGTCATGATACTCGTAGGAATAAGCGCCGGTCTTTACCATCCGATCCAGGTGAATACGTGATTCCTCGACGTTCACGTGAACGATAGACAGGCCGGACGGCTCATAGCTGGACTGATTCTCCAGCGTATCGTCCACAATCTGCAGGGAGTACATCGGCAGCTCCTCCGCCTTATTGTTCAGGAGCCATCCATCCCCCTTCCAGGCTATGCCATACACAAAATCTCCCTGGACGAAGCCTAACGTCCGCAGAACCGAATCCGGAGGCGCCGTTATCTCCTGCTTGGTGCCGGTGTCCAGATTCAGAAGATGGATAACCTCCGTGCCGGCCAGCGACTGATTATCCTGCCAGGCCAGACGCTTCTGATCGCTGCTGACAGCATATGCCCCGTCCATCAGATTCTGAGCTACCACCATATATTCGTCGCTGGTCAGATCGATACCGAAGACCGCCCGGTCAAGAAACAGATACAGCATATTCTGGCTGCTCAGATGACAAAGTTTATCCACATCCTGTTTCAGCTCATCGAAGGAGCCCGAAAACTCTACAAAGAAATCCTCCTCAATAGCGCCGCGGCGCGCCTGATCGTAATGACAGATGCTGATTCCCTGGCATCCTTCGTGAATCCCTCGATTCATATAGCCATAGACCAGAAATTCCACATCCCCGTCTTCCCCGACCGATAGAATTTCAATCGCATGCCGGTTGTAATTGCTGCGGCCGGTTGTATCCGAGTCTGTGCGGAAAGAAAAGAGCTTAACCGCCGCGCTGTTTTCCTGATCGTAAAGCCACAGATCGCGGTTAAAAACATACGCGAGATACCGGCCGTTATCACTCCGCATCCGCCTGACCGCTTCGTCAGTACCGATCCCCAGCGTGATCCGTTTGCCAGAATAATCGCCGGTCCGCCCGGCAAACACCTGGTTTGTCGTTCTCTTGAGATCCATGAGATAGATCCGCTTTTCATCCCAACGCATGGTGTAATAGTCTTCTACATCGTAAAGCTCGGTCTCTCCCTCCTCGGAAAGACGGCTCAGCTGATAATCCACGCAAACCTGACACATGATCCCGTCCAGTTCCCGCAGCGTCACCTGCATCTCACCTGCCGGCGTCATATCAAGTCCCGCCCAGGTCAGCTGGGAAAAGCTGGATTTTAATGTCACATCGCCCAGCGACGAGTTATCCGCAGTACTGGTGGTCTCCAGATACGTGACAAGAGAAGCCGCCTCCGCCTCGTCAAGCGTTTTCGAGGAAAATTCCCTGGCCAGCGCCATCATTTCAGGCGCGTGGTTTTCCTCCGGCCACAGAATCCTGGTATAATAATGAACCGGTCCATGCAGCTCCGTCTCCAGCTGAATATGAAGCAGATACTCCGTATCCGGCGCAATCAGATTCTGGATCGGCAGCACGACGCGGCTCTCGCCGTCCGCGCTCGTCCAGTCCTGCACCTCGGTTCGCTCCACCAGCCGCTCCCCGTCCATGCTGCGAATCTCATAGGCAACAGCAAGCGGCGTCACGCCGTACTCCTGAATTTTCAGGGACAGCTGCCGGTCTTCCGGAAGAACCGTAAGGGAATCCCTCGCCACGGAAGCAGCCATCTCCTGCCGGAAGCCCACAAGGCGGTTCTCCTCCAGGCCGTCGTCCATCTGCGCAGACACGACAGGCAGAGACGGCGCATCCATCAAGGTGTACACCGTCTCTGTCTCATCTGCATGATTCCATGATATTATCAGGTAAATACCGACCGCTGCCAGGAAAACGCCTGCCAGGATGGCCGCTCGCTTTATCAATTTCATCTTATCACTCGAACAGCTTGGCCGGATAAACGCCGGCCGCAATTAATGCCTGCAGCGAATCCACAACCGCCTGCTTGTCTTCTTTGTAGGTAACGCCAAACCACCGGTCCGGCGTCTCAATCACTTTGACACGGGCTTTTCCAGTACCGATCAGCTGATTGATGACTGACGGAAGAAGGTACTCGGACTTCACATCACCCTGCTTTAAGGAAGCCAAAAACTTCGGGAACCCAGCCTCCAGCTCATCCAGAAACGAAGCAGGAAGTCCCCACATGTTCATGGAAACGTGGCAGCCTGGTATCACCGCGACAGGCTCTCCGTTCACATCCTTTGCGGTGATCCTCTGCGCAGTCCTCTGGATATCATAGGTCTCCTCCACCGTCTCCAGACAACCGTCTGCGCCCACTCTGCAGACGCCGCGGGTAACACCGCCATTCTCGCTCAGCGTATTTTCCAGAATAAAGCCGCCCATGCACATAGCCATAGAATCTCCGGATTCCGTCATCTCGCTGACCATATAATCATACAGCCGCTTAAAGCCTTCCTTTCCATAGTAATCATCGGCATTGATGACCAGAAACGGCTCATGAACCAGACCTCTGATGCTCAGAACCGCCTGCCCTGTACCCCAGGGTTTTTTGCGGCCCTCCGGTACGGCAAATCCGGCCGGCAAATCCGAAAGCTCCTGATATGCATACTCCACATGGACTAACTTCTCAATTCGGCTGCCGATAATCTCCTTAAAATCTTTTTCCAGATCCCTGCGGATGATAAAAACCACTTTATTGAAGCCTGCCCTGAGCGCATCATAGATGGAATAATCCATGATGATCTCACCGTTCGGGCCCACCGGCTCCAACTGCTTAATACCGCCGCCAAACCTGCTGCCGATACCGGCCGCCATGATTACCAATGTTGTATCTTTCATGATCACAGTCCCCCACTCGTTCGCTTTATCTTTTGCATTTTCCGGCGCCGGTCTCTACCCGGCGCCGCGGCTCATAACGCTGCGCGGAAACTCACTTTGCTTTTGTTTCCAGACGCACGATGGCCCGCTTCAGCGCAAGCTCCGCACGCATCACATCCGTACCGGGATAGCGGTCCTTCAAGCGCCGCTCGGCGCGAATCCGGGCCTCCTCGGCGCGCTTTACATCGATATCCTCCGGCCACTCGGCCACCTCGGCCATGACCGTTACCTGCTCCTGCAGGATCTCGATAAATCCAGCCATCAGCGCGGCCTTCTGTACCTGGCCGCTCTCCTCATGAATCTTCAAAAGTCCCGGGGCCACAATGGCGGTAGCCGGGATATGGTTTGCGTAGACGCCGATATCGCCCTCGGTGGTGGTCAGCTCGACCATGGATACATTTCCATCATAGAAAATGCGGTCGGGCGTGACTACCTTTAACTTGAATAAATCGGCCATTCTGAATCCTCCTGTCTGCCGCCTTCATCAGCCTGCCGTATAACTGCCCTTTACCATCAGACGGGCAGCATAGCCCGCTGCTTGCGCCACACGCCTGCTTCTGTCCGGCCGGCTGCCTGCGCGGCTTATCCATCAGTCCGGCCGCACTCAGCCTTTCACCTTCGCCAGCACGTCGTCGATATTGCCGGCGTTGAGGAAATATCCCTCCGGCACATCGTCGTGCTTGCCGTCCAGAATCTCCTTAAAGCCCTGGATCGTCTCGCTGATCGGCACATAGCGGCCCTCCAGACCGGTGAACTGCCCGGCCACGAAGAACGGCTGGGACAAAAATCTCTGCACCTTTCTGGCACGGGCGACGGTCAGTTTATCCTCCTCGGAAAGCTCGTCCATACCCAGCATTGCGATGATGTCCTGCAGCTCTTTATACTTCTGCAGCACCTGAATGACTCTCTGCGCCACCTCGTAATGCTCCTCGCCCACAATCCGCGGATCCAGAATACGGGAAGTGGACTCCAGCGGATCCACTGCCGGATAGATGCCCAGCTCCACGATGGAACGGCTCAGAACCGTCGTCGCATCCAGATGGGCAAAGGTATTGGCCGGGGCCGGGTCCGTCAGGTCGTCGGCGGGCACATACACAGCCTGAACCGAAGTGATAGAACCGTTTCTCGTAGAGGTGATGCGCTCCTGCAGGGCGCCCATCTCCGTCTGCAGCGTAGGCTGATAACCTACAGCGGAAGGCATACGGCCCAGAAGAGCCGACACCTCGGAACCCGCCTGTGTGAAACGGAAAATATTGTCGATGAACAGCAACACATCCTTGCCGCCTTCATCGCGGAAATACTCAGCCATGGTCAGACCCGTCAGGCCCACGCGCATACGTGCCCCCGGCGGCTCGTTCATCTGACCGAATACCATGGTAGTCTTATTGATAACGCCGGACTCGGTCATCTCATGATAAAGGTCGTTGCCTTCACGGGTCCGCTCGCCGACGCCGGTAAATACGGAGTAGCCGCCGTGCTCGGTAGCGATATTGCGGATCAGCTCCTGAATCAACACGGTCTTGCCTACGCCGGCGCCGCCGAAGAGTCCGATCTTGCCGCCCTTCTGATACGGACACAGAAGATCTACCACCTTGATGCCGGTCTCCAGGATCTCCGTCTCCGTAGACTGCTGCTCAAATGTGGGCGCCGGACGGTGGATCGGAAGATAGGTGTCCACATCCGGTTTTTCCTTATTGTCAATCGGCTCTCCCAGGACATTGAAGATACGTCCCAGAGTCTTTTCTCCCACAGGCACCGTGATCGGATGTCCCGTCGCCACGGCTTCCATGCCGCGGGTCAGACCGTCTGTGCTGCCCATGGCGATACAGCGCACCGTATCGTCGCCCAGATGCTGGGAGACCTCCGCCACCAGGCGTCCGCCATCCTTCGTGGCAATGGTAACAGCCTCGTTAATGTCCGGCAGCTTTCCCTGGCTGAACTTGATATCCAGCACGGCGCTGATGACCTGTGTGATCTTGCCTGCATTTTGCTCTGCCATCTTGTTTCTCCTTATTCATATTATCCACCGATCGCGTTTGCTCCGGCGACAATCTCCGTCAGTTCCTGCGTGATCGCGCCCTGACGCGCCCGGTTATACTGGAGGCTCAGATCCTCGATCATCTCCTCCGCGTTGCTGGTCGCCGAGTCCATGGCCGTCATGCGGGCCCCGTTTTCACTGGCCAGCGATTCCAGTAGAGCGCCGTAGATCAGGCTGCTCATATATTTCGGGACAATGGCATCCAGCACGGTCTCGTCGTCCGGCTCGTAGTCCATAATAGCCCGCGCCTTCGGTTCCTGTCCGTCCGCAGCCTGCCCACGCTCCGGAAGCTCCACCGGCAGAAGCTTTAGAAGCTTCGGGGTATGCACCACTGTATTCTTAAATGTCGTAAACGCCAGATAAATCTCCCCGATCTCACCTCGCGCAAACGCCTCCAGAAGCACTCCCGTCAGCTCCGCCGCATCCTGGTAAAGCGGGTCGTTAATGACCTCCGAGTAATCACCCTGGATCTTATATCCCCGCCGCGCCAATCCGTCGCGTCCCTTGCGCCCGATGGCGTACACCATCGTGTCCGCCGCCGGAAGTTCCGAATTCACCAGCTTTACGATATTATTGTTATAGCCGCCCGCCAGTCCGCGGTTGGACGTAATCGTGATGACCGCCTTTTTGGGAGACGCGCCAGCCTGAAGATACCTGTGCCGGACCGCTCCGGATTTACTGATGATAGAACTCATGGTGTCATACATCAGGTTAAAATACGGCTTTGCCGACTCCGCCTTCGCCCTGGACTTCTGCAGCTTCACAGTCGCCACCAGCTTCATCGCCTTTGTGATCTGTTCCGTGCTCTGGATACTGTCGCGCCGGCGCTTGATATCTCTCATAGTTGCCATGATCTGTCACCTGCTCTTTCTTTTCAGTCCACAGCGCCTCACCCCTGCGCCTTGCACTCCTCGATCGCCTTCGCAAGAAGCGCGTCCGTCTCATCGGAGATCACACGGGTCTTCTTGATCTCTGCCGGGATCTCCGGATACTTGGTGTCGATGAACTTAAACAGCTTCTCCTGGAAATCCAGAATCTGGTCTGTCGGGATATCCAGCAAATGCTTACGGGTCACCGCGTAAATAATGATGACCTGATATTCCACCGGCATGGGTTTATACTGAGGCTGCTTTAATACCTCGCGGATGCGTTCGCCCTGGGCCAGCTGCTGGGTTGTCGCCGCGTCCAGCTCGGAACCGAACTGGGCAAAGGACGCCAGCTCACGGTACTGGGCCAGCTCCACACGGATCGGCGCCGCGATCTTCTTCATAGCCTTGATCTGGGCCGCACCGCCGACACGGGACACGGACAGACCGGCGTTGATCGCCGGGCGGAAGCCGGAATTAAACATCTCGGTCTCCAGATAGATCTGACCGTCTGTGATGGAAATCACATTCGTTGGGATGTACGCAGACACATCGCCCGCCTGAGTCTCGATGATTGGCAGGGCCGTCAGTGATCCGCCGCCCAGCTCATCCGACAGCCGGGACGCCCGTTCCAAAAGTCTGGAATGCAGGTAGAACACGTCGCCGGGATAAGCCTCGCGCCCCGGGGGACGCTTAAGCAGCAGGGAAAGTGTACGATACGCCGCCGCATGCTTGCTCAGATCGTCATAAATGACCAGCACATCCTCGCCGTTCTCCATCCACTCCTCGCCGATCGCGCATCCGGCGTAAGGAGCGATGTACTGCAGCGGAGCCAGATCGGACGCGGTGGACACCACGATGGTGGTATAATCCATAGCGCCGAATTCTTCCAGTGTCTTCACAATATTCGCCACCGTCGATGCCTTCTGACCGATGGCTACATAGATACAGTGGACATTCTCGCCCTTCTGGTTGATAATCGTATCAATGGCCAGGGCCGTCTTGCCGGTCTGGCGGTCGCCGATGATCAGCTCACGCTGGCCGCGGCCGATCGGGATCATGGCGTCGATGGCCTTGATGCCGGTCTGCAGCGGCGTATCAACGGATTTCCTCTCGATAACACCGTGGGCCACGCGCTCGATGCGGCGGTATTTGTCCGTCTCGATGGGGCCTTTGCCGTCGATGGGCTGTCCCAGGGAATTGACGACGCGCCCGGTCAGAGCGTCGCCTACCGGAACCTCCACCACGCGGCCGGTGGTCTTCACCGTATCGCCCTCGCGGATCTTACTGGTGTCGCCCAGCAGGACCGCGCCCACATTGTCCTCCTCCAGGTTCAGCACCATGCCGAAGATCTCTCCCGGAAACTCCAGAAGCTCTCCCTGCATGGCATTCTCAAGACCGTGGATGCGGGCAATGCCGTCGGCCACCTGGATGACGGTTCCAACATTGGACACGTCAAGCCGGGTCGAATATTTCTCAATCTGCTCTTTGATTACAGAGCTGATTTCTTCCGGTCTCAAATTCATAATTGCACCTCCAACAGCTGCTTTCTCAGATCATCCAGTCTGTTCTTAATACTGCTGTCCACGACCCGGTCCCCAATGCGGATCACCATGCCGCCGATCAGCGACGGATCCACCCGGTAGTCCATCTCGAAGGATTTATAGGAAGTGGTCGCAAGGAGCCTCTCCTCCACCTGCGTCTTCTGCGTTTCGGAAAGCTCCACCGCCGTAGTCACTATGGCGATACCGATGCCCTTCATTTCCTTCACACGGCCGATGAAATAGCGGAAAATAGCGGGAATTTCCGTCTGTCTTCCCTTATCCACCACCGTGGTCAGAAATCCCAGCATCTCCGGCGAGACCCGGCCGGCGAAGACATTCTCCACGATCCGCAGCTTCTCCTCCTTCACCACCTGCGGGTGGTTCAGAAGCTGGATTAAGTCCGTATGCTCCGTGAAAATGTCAAGAAGCGCACAGACCTCCTCATAGACCGCGTCCAGCGTCCCCTTCTCCTGGGCCGCCTCCAAAAGCGCGTCGCCGTATACCTTCGATACTAACTTTGCCATGTGCTCTCACCCATTTCCTTCAGAGTTTCCTCGATCAGGGAATCCTGCACCGTGGTATCAATGGACGCGGAGACGACCTTGCCCGCCATAAGCGACGCGATAGATACGATCTCCTGCTTCATATCGTCCAGGGCTTTCCTGCGCTCCAGTTCCACCTCGCGGCTGCCCCGCGCGATGATCCTGGCGGCTTCCGCCTTCGCTTCCTCGATGATCTCTGCCTCTCTGGCCTTGCCCTTCCTGCGGGCCTCCTCCAGAATTGCGTCAGCCTCCTTGGACACGTCGCGAAGCTTCGCCTCGTACTCCGCCTTCAGTTCCGCGGCCGTCTTCTGATCGTCGGCCGCGTTCTTAAGCTCCTCGGCCACCTTCTGGCGCCGCTTCTCCAGAATATTGCGCACCGGATTGAACAGCAGATAGGACAGCCCGAAGAACAGGACAAAAATATTGATCGCAGTAAAAAACATCTCGGAAAGCAGCTGCGGATCAAACCCTATTAATCTGTTAAGTCCTTCCAATGTATCAGAGCCTCCTTCCTGTTCCTGTCAGCTTCCTCCGATCAACCGAAGGGCTTCACGAACATCAGAATGATGGCTACGACCAGACCGTACAGACCGGTGGTCTCAGCGACCGCCTGGCCTAAAAGCATGGTAGACGTAATGTCAGACTTGGCGCCCGGATTGCGGCCGACTGCAGCCGCGCCCTGACCGGCCGCGATCCCCTGGCCTACGCCGGGGCCGATACCTGCGATCAGCGCCAGACCGGCGCCGATGGCGGAACAACCATAGATGAAATCCTGTCCTGAAATATTCATTTGGTAACCTCCTACTCCATTTTGTCGTTAATATAGACCATTGTCAGCATACAGAAAACGTATGTCTGTATCGCTCCTGAGAACAGATCGCAGTACACATGCAGGGCCGCAGGCAGTACGATCTTCATAAACCACGGCATCATGCCGTACCACAGACCGATGATGATCACGCCGGAAAGCAGATTCGCGAAAAGACGCAGCGAGATCGAGATCGGATTGGCAAACTCGCCGATCAAATTGATCGGGAACAGCACCGGGATCGGTTCGAACAGGCTGGTAAAATGCCGCACTCCCCTGTTCTTGATCCCCTGGTAATTCACGATACAGAACGTGAACAATCCCAGTAAAAATGTGACGCCGAAATCCGCTGTCGGGGCCCGCAGACCCACGAGTCCGCTCAGATTGCAGAGCAGTATAAATAAAAATATGGTTCCGATGTAGTTCATGAACCGCCTGTTATTGGCTCCCAGGATACCCGCGGTCATATTTTCCAGAGCCTCCATGGCAATCTCCAGTCCGCTCTGCAGAAGTCCCGGCGTGTCGCTCTCGCTGACGTTCTTAAGCTTCCGGCTTACCATAAAGCCGAACAGCAGAAGCACCGCCGTGATGATCCACGCTCCTACCGTCGTATCCGAGATCCAGAGTTCCTGACCAAAGGCGTGGTACTTAAGCACGCCATGGATCATGAAATCCGGCTCATGCGCGATCATCGGAATCTTCATCATTCCCATACTCCTTCCTCCTTTCTCCCAAAGTAATGTCTCCGCCGCCGTTTGGGCCGGCCGACTCCCCGTCCGTTTCCTTCAGAGAAGCTTCCCCGCCTGATGTCATCCGGTGCACAGTCGGCTGAAGAAACGCTCCCATCTTCAATCCCAGCGCCCCGATGATCATCGCCACCGCGTCGATCTGCGGCCGGCTCCCCAGAAAGAACAAAACTACTACAAATATTATCTTGCGAAGCACTGACTGCACTACCGTGATGCGGTTCGCATAGCCCGCGTCCCGGCTGTCCGTCGCCCGCTCCGCCACAATCGCCATATGAACAAGCATCGCCACATCGGCAAGGAACCCCGCAAAAAGTCCCGCAAGCACCGGCGCCAGGGCGAATCCCATACCGGCCAGCCCCCGCCGAAAGATCACAGCCAGGATTCCCAGCGCCAGCACATAGAGGAACATTCCTACGCACATCTCCGCCACCAGGCGTCTGATCTCCTTTGTCATGCGGAATTCTCACCGCCTTCTTTCCGAATCCGGCTGGGCCGCTTCGGCTTCTCCACGGAATTCCCGGCGGCCGCCACCACTTCGCACATCCGCTGCTCCCGCGCCGTCTTCTCCTCCCGGGCTTCCTGCTCGACGATCCGTCTCGCCATCAGATAAGCGCCGCGGCCGCCGCCCAGAACCCCAAGAATCAAAAATACCAGCACGGTCTTCGTGCCGAAGTGCGTATCCACATAGCTTCCCGCCAGAACTCCCAAAACTGTCGGCGTCAGCACGCACAGCCCCAGCTGCGTCACCATAACGAGACTGCGGAATACGGATTTCTTATATCGCATAGCGTCTCCTTCCCGCAAAACTACGTTCCGCCATGCCGCGCGGCAGGACAGAACCATCGCCCCGTCTGTCAACTATCCACCATTATAACCAATCTTTCCTGATTTGTCCACATTTCGCGAAAGTTTCCTCAGAAAACATTTCCTGGAACTGTAAAAAACAGTAAAGACATATACCTGGAACTGATTTCCACAGAAAACACCGTATAATACTTCAGGGGAACGCCGCTCATCGCAGCGCTCCCCTTTTCACTGTTTCGGCCCGCGGCGGCCGATCAAAAATCGGCCACCGTAAATCCATCATATTTCGCAGACTTTACTTACAGCATCCTTCACTGTTTTCCGCTTACGTGTCTTCCCTGTCCTTTCTTGAGGCCAGAATACCGAAAACTCCCATCATACCCATAGCCACCAGGGCAAGCAGGGCTACCGCGCCAACCGGCTTATTGTCACCAGTAACCGGAGCCATATAAGCCAACGGTACATCCTCATCGTCAATGCTTACAAGCGGCACCTGACTGTCCGGGAAATTCGCAAGCGGCACCGGATTATCCGGGAGATTCGCAAGCGGCGTTGGGTTATCCGGAATTCCAGTCGTCTGGATATTGCCTGAATTACGCGGCGGATTGTAAGGCTCCGTAAACGACGGCTGTGTCGGCTGGGTTGGTTGAGTCGACTCTGTCGGTTGTGTTGGCTCTGTTGGCTGTGTCGGTTGAGTCGGCTGCGTCGGCTCTGTTGGCTGTGTCGGTTGAGTCGGCTCTGTTGGTTCGGTTGGGTTCGTCGGTTCGGTTGGGTTCGTCGGCGTGTATACATTGACAAACTCCGCCGCCTCAGTATTTGCATTTCCTTCTGCTGTCCTATAGCTGAGATCTGTCACGGTCAGCTGACCGTCAACATCCTCTACTTTCACCGTCAACGTCCACACGCTGTTATCGTAAGTCCAGTTCTCGCTGCTGCCTGGCACTTCCTGAATGATGAAGCTGTAGTTTCCAGCCTTCTTAAATGTGACCGCATCAAACGTCACGTTTCCAGCGCCGCTTATCGTCACACGCTTCGCAGTGTCACTGTCCCCGAATTCAACTCCATCCTCCGGATTTCCTTCAGCTTCCGCCAGCTCGAACGCAAACACCTCATTCCTCGGCGGCGTACCCTCAACAGTCTTAACAACCGCAGGAGCGTACTGCGTGGGCATCACCTTATATATATTGGTGAAGGTCGCGCTGGAACTGCTGTAACCGGCATTGTTTCCTTCCCGCCAGGTGTAGCTGTGACTGTCGACCACCAACCTGCCGTCGACGTCTTTTACTACTACGGTCAGCGTCCATTCCCGGTCATCGTAGGTATATCCTTCCGCCTTGGTTTCACTGTTCTCGGAAATCGTGAACTTATAGGTTCCGGGTTCCTTAAACCCGATCGCTCCAAAGTCCGCTCCGCCCTCGCCTTTCACTGTCACCTCAGTCTCAGCCGGCATCTCTGCATCACCCGTCAACGCCAGCGCGTATGCCGGCGGCGTATAATGGCCGGTCTCAGCCTTTTCAATGCGGAACGTGAAGGTCTCCTGTTTCTCGTCTTCAACCGGTCTGTCATCGCCGGTAATTACCTTCCTGACGTGCGGCTGATATTCCACCTCACTCACCTGATAATCATTGGTGAATATTGCCATCTCGCCGTCGGAATCAGGCTCATCCCCCTCAGGCACATCGACTTTTTCGTAGGAAGTTGTTTCGATCCACAGGTTATTCCCATGATCGACCACTTCAACCGTCAATTCCCATCCGGCCTCATCGTAGTCGTATCCAGGCTTATCGCCCTTTTCTTCCTTGATCGTGAACTTGTAGACCCCGGCCTCCTTAAATGTAATGTTGTCGAAGGATGTGATCCCAGCCCCTGTGACCGTCGCTTTCTTCGCGGTTTCACTGTCGCTGAATTCTATCTTCTCGCCATAGCTGCCCGCTTCTTCCAGGGTGAAGGCGAACGTTTCCTCAGTCGGTCTCGCAGCCGAACCACGTTTGAACTCCTTGCTCACCTTCGGCGCATATTTAACAGAATTCACCTCATAATTGTTCACAAATATCGCGGCTTTATCATAGAGCGCATCTCCTGTCACCTGCGAACTCTCGTCCGCCGGAGCCACAGCATCCCCGCTTTTTCTGTGGTTATACTCCTCCTTTGTGACCTCCAGTACGCCATCATGATCCTCAACCACCACCTCGACTCTCCAGACGCTGTTGTCGTAGGTGTAGCCCGGAAGCCTGTCGCCCGCGCCCGTCACCTCATCGATCTCAAAGATGTAGGTTCCGGCCTTGGTGAAATTGAGCTCTCCAAACTCACCCTCTCCCAAACGTCCGGGATCCCCGGAGCCGCCAATGGCCACTCTCGTCGGTTCGGTTAGTTTCACACCATTAGACGCCGTCGGATCAACCAGCGCCAGATCGAAGCTGAATGTCGCACCATCAATCAGATTGCCGTCCCGATCACGAAGCTGCGGCCGTTCCGCGCCTTCTACGTATTTGACAACCTTCAGGGTGGTATTCGTAGGCTCCGGTTCATACTTATTCACAAATGTCGCCTGACTTGAACTGGTCGAAACTTCCACAAAGCCATTCCCCAGAGGTATCGGCTCTGTCGACGTATAGGCCGCAGCCGCCTGCAGCTGTCCACCGATATCCGTCACCACCACCTGCAGATTCCACGGCTTCGCGTAAGTGTAACCTGGTTCTCTTCCGTCCACTTCGGAAATTGTAAAGTTAAAGGTTCCCGGTCTGGTAAATGTGATCGGAAGGAAGTCCTTCTCACCTTCACCGCGCACCGTCGTCATTCCAATATTTCCGGCCGTCATCTCCCGCCCATTATAGACCGCGCCTTCCGGATTGCCTTCGGCCGCACGGATCGTGAAGGAGAAACTCTTCCTCTGACCTTCCGGAGGATTGCCGGTGATCACCTTTTCAATATGAGGCGTGATCTCGGTCGGATCTGCTTTGTAGGTGTTCGTAAACAACGCTTCTTTCAGCGAAGGATCAATACCGGCACCATCCTTTTTGTAACTCTGGCTGTCGATTTTAAGCTGGCCGCCGTCATCTACTACCTTTACCTGCCAGGTCCACACGCTGTTATCCTTCGTGTACCCATGATAAGCTTCGCCTTGCGCCGTATCGGTAAGATCCTCCTCGGTAATGGTAAATGTATAAATTCCGGCCTTAGTAAACGTAATATCACTGAACGATTGCGTACCTTCAACCGATTCTCCGGTCATCTGAACCTGCGCTGTCATCGGAAGCGTCACACCTTCCGGAAGACTAATGCCATCCGTTCCCTCAGCCGCACTTAGCTTGAACGTAAAGCTCTTATCACCGGCTGAAGGCAGCGAATCACCCTCAATCTTCTTGTGCACGACCGCATGCGCATTAACCGAATCCGGATTATAAGTGTTCTCGAATATTATCGGTTGATTGGCATTATTTTCTAGAGCAATTGTTGCCGTCAGTTTTCCACTCTCATCAGTCACTTTTACTGTAATCTGATGCGCCGCTTCATCATAAATATAGCCCTTCTCGCTTCCAGCCGACTCCTTAACCGTAAACTGATAGGTACCGGCCTGCTTGAATGTAATCACATCATCAAATCTCTGTGTCTTTGATTTATTATCACCATCATTCAATGTAATCCTCAGCTCAGATTTATTTACAGTTACGCTGCCTTCCGGGCTAGCTTCCGGCTCCTGCTGAACATTAAATGTAAATGTTACATCCTTTTGTAAGTCCGCCGATTTCTCTGACATCTTCTTCTGAATCGTCAGCGGAATGCTTACGGAATCTTGCTCATATTCATTCTCGACAGTCAAGGTCTTTCCTAAGACCTTTACTCCCTCACCGCTGACGATATGAACATTCCCTGTAGCCTTATCAATCCTAAAGATCACCGGCGATTTCAGTCTCTCATAACCCTCCGGCACCGCCGCCTCTACTAAAGCATAGGTAATATTGCCCTTAAGAAGAGGCCAATTAATCGCAACTGTCCCATCGCTGCCTGTAGTATAGACCGCCGCGGGTGTCAGGGTTCTGCCTTCATAACGCACATTCTCCTGGCTAATCTCGCTCGCCAGTTTCAAAACCTCGCTGTAATTCTCGCCGTCACCTTGGCCACCCAAATTAGGAACATAAAGGATAAACTTCGCGTTCTCTACAACCGTTTTATCATCGCCCTTCCTCACTTTCTTCAATGTGAAGGAAGCCGTTGAACCGCCCGAACCGGATTCAATCTCGCTCGTATTAAATATATAGTCCTTCTCGTCTGACAAAGACTCCTGACCCAATACCGTTATCTTATTTGTAATCGTCACCTCGCCTGCCGCACCATCAGTCAGTTCATACTGATACTGCAAACGCAGATGCTTCTCATCCGGAACTTGAACCTCAAAATTACCTGTTTCCACTTCTTTAGTGTTTACATCATAATCATCCTTCGAAAGCGCAACCCAGCCACCATCTCTATATTCTTCCACTGTGATACTATCTTCGTCGAGCTTTAACCAATCGTTATTGCTGGACTGATCAACCAAAGTTAATCTATCCGAATCAGGTGAGAGGTTCTGACTCTGCTCATTAATCTCCACATAGAAAGTTACCTTATTTCCACCTTCAAGGGCAGCGCCCTTAGTCAGCGCACCGCTGGGGAACTTCAGGCTTTCCTGAACATGGGGCAAACTACCGCCAGTAAAATCCATCCAGGCCTCATTATGAATCTCAACCTCCGATACAAATTTACCATTTTCATCTGTCTGGGTAAAGTTCTGCCCTGCTTTCAGCTCATATAAAAAGGTATACGTATAATGTTCATTCTGCTGATTAAAATCATGCTGGAGGTCTTCGTCTTTCGTGCCGTCTTCATTGAGCGCCCAAAAATCAGCCCATCTGGCTGTGATCACGTTACCAGTCACAGGGGAAGATGTTTCCTGGTATTTAAATTCTTTTGTCCTTGTTCCATCCGGATATGTCCGTATGACTCTAAGGGTGCCCGGGATGTACTCCATCCTTTGGTCAAACGTATCCTTGAATACGATACCCTGCGCCGTTTTGGGAATCGCCCCATCGTTATCCACACCGTTCTGGAATTCGACGGAATAAGTAACACTGCGCTCAGAGTTTGCGACATCAACGTTCAACTCACCGTTCTTTTTCAGTGGCGGCGTCAGATTCAGTTCTTCGTGCTTGTCATCACCGTGTCCTTTTACGATGCCAATCGCTTTGTTTTCGAGTACAACGTCGCCATAACCGGCTAAATAGTCAGACAAACTTTGCGTAAACTCATATGTGTGAATACCAGAATCTCCCCACCCATAATTATTATTAATTCTATCTCCTTTAACATAACTATTTTCCTGATCGATCTCATACTTAAGGGTCAGGGTTACTTTATGCGTCTTCCACGCATCAGGCCATCGACCGGTCACAGTGTTTACATTCGCAAGCTCCGGAAATGTATCGGTTTTCGGATTGATGACTATGGCCGTCCATCCATACTTTTCTGTACCAGATTTATCAAAATAAATCAAATGACCTTCCTGAGTAATATCTGTATTTCCTGAACCGGCGCCTGGATAGGGGTATACTGAATATATCTCATAGTTAGGCACATTTTCAGTATGTGTTTCGCCGTTTTCCTCCCATGAAGCAGTGAAGGAAGTGATTGTCATCCCTCCGCGTGAGGTATCCACCCTTATATCGTCAGGAACAGTCAATCTGTCCAGAATCGCCGCACCGGCGCCATAATAACCGGTAGTGTCGTTCAGGTTTGCATCCACCGTAACTGTGATCGTATAGTCCAGCTTCTTGCCATCGCTCCCAAGCCGACCAGACTTCTCGACACGTACGCCGCCGTGACCGATGGGTACACCATACTCCGCTTTACGCTCGATATCTGCTTCGCTGGGAAGTTTCGCATGAACAACGTTCTTATAATTCTGATCAGCATTCTCCGGATACTCTGTGTAAACGCATATTTTCACAATCTTTGTCTTAACATCATCCGGAAGAACAACGGTCAAGGTATTTCCTTCAAGCTTAACAACTTCAGGATCCCAATAATACTCTTCACCCTTCGTATTGACATCTACCCGATATTCATGCAATTTCTCAGAAGAGTCCTCTGAACTTTCCTTCGTTTGGATCACTACCTTTTTGACAGTAAGTCCATCAGGGATCGTGTCTGTAACCACGGTCCCGCCAAGCGGCTGATAGGGATCATACATCCGGATATCCCAATGAATGATATTATCCTCCTCAATGGATCCTTCTTTTTTCAAATATCCTAAATTTACCGTATAATTATTTTCAGCTTTGATACCGGGCTGATTCACCCCTGTTGTTCCGCCGGGTTTCACCTCTGCTTCATTCTCCACAGGGAACGACTCTTTACTGCCGACATAACCTTTTACCAATTCTTCTACGTCTACTTCATAAGTGACTGTTACAAATTCTCCTGGCTGTAAAATCAGAGAATCATCCGTCAAGGTAAATTGTCTTCTTTCATCAGTTATCTTGATCTTGGGCGAGCTTCCAGTCCAGCTGCCTTTGATCGAATTCTCTACCAGTTTCGCTTTCTCAGTCTTAATCGTGTCCGTTACGATAAGACCCTGAATCGTATTCGCTGTGGGATTTGTCACCGTCACCGTGTACTTAATATGATGTGTCTCAGGGTCATATTCTACAGCATCTTTCTTCACACGAATCTGCGTCTCAGGCTCCGGTTTGAATATACCGGTTGAAGTCCCCGCCACAATTTCTACATTCTTCAGATCAGCGTCCTGACTCAGCTTTCCGGTAAAGTTAATATACGCATAATCCATATTCTCTTTAAACCGAAACAGAAACGCCTGACCGTTCTGACCTTTCTTTACAATTCGCACATCATCCGATGAGCCCAGTTCTCCTTCAACGATACTAGCCGTAATATCCTCTCCCAAAGGAAGGTACATCCAGGGCCCTTCTTCATATTCTTTCTTAGTAATTTGGATGCCCGCCGCTCGAAGTTCTTCTATCGTAGCGGCCCGCATGATTCGGGCCTGTTCAGGCGGTTCATCAAACTGTAACTTTACCGTATATTCACTGCCAGGAGTAAGCATACCTGTAACCGGTTCATTCTTTCCTTTTTCATATATGGTCATAGATGTAAGAAAGTCCGCCAGATTCCCGGAAGTTTCGTCAACGCTATACAACACCGTCTCCGGAACCGATATCGCGCTGGCATACGCGCGGATCACCATCGGTTCATCCGCGTTTTCACCATCGGTTTCATCCTCTTCTCCGGACGGTTCCGAAGGATCTGTCGAATCCGAATCCGTCGGGTCTGCCGACAGCGTCTCGTCTCCGGCTGCAGTGCTGCTCTCTTCCGTCACGGTGGCAGTCGTAGATTCCTCAACCGCGGAGGTCGACTCGCCCACAGGCGCCGATGTGTCGGCGAAAGCCGCTGTCGTCGCGGCCGGGTCTCTTTCCGTGTCGCCTTCGGTGGGCAGCATATCCCCGTTGCCGGGATCTATGTTATCGCCCAGAGATCGGGTCGGATCATTCTCCAGGATCTCATTGGAAGGTTCGCCATCAATAGAATCCGCATTGGAAGGCGACGCCTCGCCGTATTTGAGCGCCTCCGTATAGGAATACGCCGGGTCATTCTCCGGCATCGTATCAGTCACATATCCGGTACTTCCGACAGGCGCTGTGTCAGCCACATATCCAGTACTGCCGACAGATGCTGTGTCAGCAGCGGGCTCCGTATCGCTTTCCGTTTCCGTGTCAGACTCGGAAGCGCTTTCCGTTTCGCTGGCCTCATCAGAAAGCACGCCGGGTACCGTGACCGTCTCTGTCGTGTAATCGCCGATTACTGCCTGAAACTCCCGGTCTTCCTTTCCGGAATTGATGAACAGCAGGACGATCTCTTCTTCCTGCGCATTGTAAAATACACGCATACTGGCGCCGTCTGAATAGGTTTTGTTCAGACCGCGCAGTTCCGTGACGGGCATCCCGCTCAGAAGCATCTCGCAGCTTCCGTCCGCATCCGCGATACCCAGACGGTTCAGCCAGGCGACTCCGCCTTCGGTCCCTCCGTCAGCGAGATCCTCCTCTTTCGGATCCGCCGTATAGGTCGAGACTGTCGAAAGCCCCGCTTTCTCAATGGCCGCTTTCAGGCTGTCCGGTTCCAACGTAAAAGAAATAACCGCTTCTTTCGTTCCATCTTCCGGAAGCTCCTCAGCATACGCCGTTCCTACTCCTGTCAGGATATTTACCATTACCATAGCCATTGCCAGCGCAAAGGCCATTGCCTGACGGCACTTTACCATAATCCCCTTCTCCATTATACTCCCTCCTCTTTCTCTACTACCTTATTATTCAAAACTCTCACCCAAGGCTCCATCAATCAGTTTCAGCAGTTCCAGAGCACTGCGAAAATAAATCCTCTCTTGTTTCTCGGCCCATACCACCTCGCCCTGCCAGGTAGCGTTCTGCCGAAACTTCACATTTACGATAAAAGTGCCAAGACTACCTGACCTATCTGCAATTTTGCTTCCTTCCATGCCTATCATCGCCTCCTCATGTATCGCTGTGTGCGCAGCAGATTCGAAAGATCGAACCAGCGTCGAGCGCTGGGGGAATCTCCATTGGTCATACAGGCGATCCATTTCCTCAATCATCCCGACAGCCGTCGAGAATGGAATCGGTTCATCCTGATACTGGTGCCAGAGCATTCCCGAATAATCTTTCCCATGCTGTTCATTCACACAGACACAGATCATATTCGGCGAATGCATAGCGGTTTTGGCACTCATATGCACTCCCCCCTGCTTCGCTTCTGCGCGTTCCTTTCCGAAACCCCACCTAATACCGTATTATTAACTATAATATACCAGTGCCTTTATCTCACTACTTATCTTACCAGCCGGTCAAGAAAGCAAAATTTTTAAAAAAATGCCTTTTTCAGGCATTTTTTTCTGCTTATTGGGACAAGGTCGAGAAAGACTTAGAGTATGCGGTTACATTAATTCCCTGTTTTTATGATTTTAAAGGAATCCACCGGAATAACCGAATCATCCTTCTGTTTTTCGTAAACCGTAATTTCAAACGTTGTATCTGTCACATCCACCCTCGCCATCTCCGGCAGATAATGCTGCAGGCTTACCGCCGTATAATCAAATTCCTTTTCGGTGATATCATAATACTTCGTCCCCGTGGAGCAATTAAGCGTAAAATAGACGATGCCGTCCGGATCCGTCACCTCGGGAACTACTTCCCCTTCGGGTCTTGTGCCATCCATCAGAAATGTACGCACATAGGTATGATCATGACCCATGAATACTACGTCCACATCCGCTTTCTCCAGAAGCGGAACCAGCGACTCCCGTCTCTCCAAAATATTGTCGGATTCCGCATGACTGCCGACGGAAAACAAAGAATGATGAAACGCAGCTGCCGTCCAGACCGGTTCTCCGAACCGCTCAAGACACGCCGCCCTCGCCTTCTCCAGAAACGCCTCATGAACCGCCGCGTCAGTCTCATTCGTATTCAGGCAAAGGAACAGCGTATTATTCCTGAAAAACCAGTAATCGCCGCTCATGTCGCCGGATGTAGCTATCGTTTCTCCATCCATATTCGGCATATAGAAAAAGCGGCTGAAGGTATCCGACTTGTTCTCGTGGTTGCCGACTAAAGCAGCGATGGGATATTCATGGGATAAAGGCGTGGAAAGATACCGGATAAAAAGACCTTCGTCGTCCCGCTTATCCGACTGATCCCCCAGCGTCAGGATAAAGGCCGGTTCCGTTCCCTGCGCGGCATAGGCAAAGAGCGTCTCGTAATTCTCCATCGGCCGGGTATCGCTCTCATCCACGATCTGCGGATCCCCATTCACAATGAAAGAAAAATCGCCTTTCTCCGGCATCCGAAACGTATAAATTTCCGACGCTGCTTTATCCACAACCCGGTATGCATATTCCTCTCCTGGTTCCAGATCTGTGAGAACCGCCCGAAACGTGTCCGTGTTCCAGTCATTTTCGTAAGCCTTTTCCGCGGGGTATGTCCTGGCATTCTCCGGCATACTGCCTTCCGCGTCCTCCGCCTTCACCGCCTCGACATACCCTTCTTCGCCTCTGCCCTGCCATGTGACCAGCATCTGCGTTTCATCCGCACCGATTCCCAGACAGACCGTATCGTTGCGGAGCACCGCCACCCGATCCTCGTCAGAAGACAGCCCGCTCATCGCAAAATAGATATCCGAACTGCTTTCATTCGCCTGATGAAGCTCCACGGTGAGAATATTGGCGCCCTGCTTTAGCAGTCCTCCATCCACCGCTATGGTCTCTTCCCGGGGATCTCCCAGAATTTCATCGCAGCCGTAAGCGTCTGACGACGCGTAGCCTCCCACCGGAACATTTCCGTAATGTACTGGCGTCCCGTTCAGATAAATGATCACAGAATCATCGTAAACGATCCTTGCATTATAAACCGTATCCGCTTCCGGCTTCTCCGCCCAGAAACGGGCCCTAAAGTAATAAACCGGGACATTCTTTCCGTCTGGAAGATACTGCCTCAGATAAATATCTGGCTTAAGGCCATCGGCTATCTCTTCCCGCTTTCCCTCATAGGAGCCAAAGGTTCCTCTCCCCGAAAGCCAACTTGAATCATCATAAGCAGTCTCTGTCCAGGCATTACCGGTCAGTTCCGAGAGCATCTGCGGATCATCGCGGTAATGCCACTCCCACTCCTCTTCGCCAAGCCGGTTCCCAATTTCCGCATCCGCGGCATACGCCGGCTGCATTTCTGTTTCCGAATGATCGGATTCCGTCTCTGCTCCGGCTTTCTCCTCATCTGCCGTTTCGCTCTCCGAAGACTCCCCAGGCGCTTCCGCAACAAGGGAGCCTGTGGAACGCTGCTGTACAGTTGTCCCGCAGGCAGTAAGCAGAATCGTCAGAAAAAACAGCGCTGCCAGAACAATTTTTGCGCTGTGCGAAGCTGTCTGCCCTTCTCTATTCCGTCTGTCTTTTCTGTTCATATCGTCCTGCCTCCCTTATATCTGAGTTTCAGTCGTTCTCTGACAGCATCTCCCGCATCGGCAGATAATAATGATAGGCGAAGGACAGCCTTTCATAGCCGAACTGCTGGCGGAGCCGCCGAGCGGATTCCCATAGAGCCTCCAATCCGACGTTATGGTAAGTGTTTATTTCTTCCAGATTGTGCGTGCCTACTCTCTGCAGTTCATAAATACAGATGATCCGCTTCTGGTATTCCCTTGCGTATCCGGTCTCCTTCGCCATCTGTGTATACTCGTCCGTGCGGTCGTAATTCATCACGGCAATGCCGTCGCAGGCGCCGGCAATCAGCTTCTCCAGAATATCCGGATAACTGTCGTCGTAGGATTTCGGGATGCAGACAAGGAACTCCAGCCCATATGTCTGCGCGCAGACATATGCGGAAGACATGCAGGAAAGATAACTTTCCATCAGAATCTTCCTCGTCTCCTTTCCTTCACCCCATTCAGCCAAGACATACGGCTCCACATCCACCATAACGCCATATATCCTGGCGCCTTCCGGCTGTTTTTCATTAAAAGACGCTACGCTCCGTATCTTTTCCGTCAGTGTTTCCGCGTTTTTCTCGTAAGCCCATTCCGCATCGCCCATAAGGGCATACACGGAAACGCCCTGCTGACACAGTCTTTTCGTAAACGCCTCCGCTCTTCCGTCAACCAGACTCTCCTCCGTAAACTCCTGATATACTTCTGTTACAGCAGTCTTTCGGATGCAGTCCGCCATCCGACCTGCTTCATCCTCCGACAGTACCTCTTCCTCCCAGCTGAACATACCGAACCCGCTTTCGGCCAGCGTCTTTACCTCCATGTCATTCGGAGACATCTCCTCCTGCGCATACATTTCTCCCATCATCCGCGCTTCCGCATCCGTATGTCCGTCAATCCCATATCCATTTCCTACAACCCCGCTCAGAAAAACGCCGCCTGCCACGCCCAACGCAAAAGCTGCCGCCGTCCAAAAAAGTGAAGCTCTCATAAATCAGCTGTCTACCTCCTGTGAATTGCTTCTCTTTCCGATCATCCGCCGCACTTCCCATTCCGGCATCGGATGATATAATCCGAAGCCCTGCGCGGCATCGCAGTCATTATCCTTCAGGAAACGGATCTGCTCCTCCGTCTCCGCTCCCTCCGCCACCGCCGTCAGGCCCATCTCGTGGCAAACCTGGATCATGGCGCGCAGACTGCTGTCACCCGCAGCCGTTCCGATGCATCCGACCATTCCTTTGTCAAGCTTTAAGCCGTCCAAAGAATACTCCTGTAAGATAAGAAAAGTCTGAAATCCCTCTCCCGGATCGTCCAGAACGATACTGACCCCCATCTGCTCTAACGCCGCCACATTTTCCTTCAGCATTTCGGTATGATGAACCGCCGCTGTCCCGGATATCTCAAGGATCAGAAGCTCGCGGGGAAATGCGTACCGTTCCAGGATCCCGCTGCATTTTGACACAAATTCCTCCGTCGCGAAGGTCTCTGTAGAAAAATTACAGGATACGAAAAAATCATCCTTTCCGGACAGACAGAGCTGCTGAAGGAAGGCACAGACCTTATCCAGCACATAATAGTCCAGCTGACTGATCAGATGCTCCCTCTCCATCAGAGGCACATACCGTCCGGGAAGCAGAAGACCCTTTTCCGGGTGCTCCCACCTTGAAAAGCTTTCTCCTCCCACGATCCTGTTGCTTTTCAGATCAACATAATACTGAATATAAAGCTTGAATTCCTGATTCTCCAGTCCCCGTTTCACTTCCGCCTGCAGCCTGCGATCCTCTGCCAGACGTATGAGCACATCGTCGGTACAGACCAGAAAATCCTTTCCGTCCCGATATGCCGCCTGGGCTCCCTGAGCCGTCTGAAACACCATTTCATCCAGATCATAATCATCCGGTTTCAGCCGGTAGATCCCCGCGGCAACCTTCTGCGAGTCGTCCTGCATTCCGCCTATTGCGAAGGATCTGATCCTGCGCAGCGCCGGCTCGAACCATTCCAGCTCCTCCTTCTGACTCACGGAAAGCCGCAGCATTACAAAACCGTTATCTGCTATTCTGGCCAGAATATCCGTGTCGGATGTATAATCCTGCAAAACAATGGCTGTGTTCCGCAGAAAATCGTTCGTCCTCTCCCGTCCGTAGACCCGGTCGATCTGATCCGTATCCACATAGAAATAAAACAGGCTGTACAGGATTTTATTTTTGTCATTAAGATACGAGTGGTAATAACGCTCCAGATACTCCCGGTTCCCGATCCCTGTAAGATCATCCGCCTCCTTATCCTCCGTCATGGCGCGCAGACGTCTGCGGTATTTCCGAATTACCAGACACAGCAGCAGACAAAGCAGCAGAATCAATAGAATCAGACCGCCGAAGGAGACGCGCAGCAGGCCTCGATCCATGGGAAGATTATTTCTCGCCGTTCCAATCATCAGACCTGTCATTGTTTCCCCGTCGATTCCCGTAAGAAAATTCTTCAGATCCGTTTTGAGCGTCCCGGGAGCCGTTTCCGTCAGCAGAAGCTGATATACGGCGGGCTCGCCCTCCTCGACTGCGTGCAGCAGCACGATCTCTCCGTTTTCCGCATGTCTGAAAGCATCCCCGTTTCGACAGCCCGAAATCAAATCCACCTGAAGGTTTTGGGCGAACTGTTCCCGCCGATCCTGCTTTTCCGGACTGTAATACCGGACATCATAACCGCTCTGTTCGGAAAACCTGCGCATCAGTTCCGGGATCACCCCCTGAAAACTTTCCGTTTCCACGTCATAGTATTCCATAGGATAGGCATCAGGGTTCCCCGCGATATAGATAATGGTTTTCTCCATTTCTTATTCTCCCATTTCCGTCTTTTCCGGTTTCCGCCGAAAAAGCTTTGGTTCAAATACCGGCTTATCCTTTTCCAGCCGCTCTATATCTGTCTCCAGACCGGCCGCCTCTCTGTCCAGATTCTCCAGCATCTGCTGACAGTACCGCCGCAGTCTCCCAACATTCGCCGCGTAATTCTCAACTTTTTTCGTCTGCTCGTCCGCATAGGCGCGGATTTCCTGCATGGCGTACTGCTCTCTCTCCGCCAGTATTTTTTCAAACTCTTCTTCCTTCGTATCCGTTTCTTTTTCCCTGGTCTTTGGGGTCTCCGTCATTTGAAGCAGTTCTTTCCGAGATTCTTCCAGGCTTTTTTCCAGCTCCGCGATTCTCGCGCGGAGCCGCTCCTCCGTCCGGGCTGCCTCCCTGTCCTTTTCCTCCAGTTTTGCCGACATCTCTTCCTCCAGAGATACAAGATAACGGCAGACGCTGTCCTTATTGTATCCCCAAACGCTTTTTTTCAGTTCGCTCAGCTCCATCTCTTTCTTCTTCCCCTTTCCGTCATTTTCAGGCCGCTATGTATAATTGATCTTCTTCCGCTCGATCTTGCCCCAGCTGACCTTTTTCCTGCGGTATCCGATCAGGGAAGACATTCTCACCCAGGCCAGCAGAAAACGCAGGCAGGAAACCTCCAGCACACACAGCCCGATCGCCTTGATCACGTCCATCCACAGCAGCTTCAGATCGATCGTATGTATTCTGGCAAAGAAAGCAGTCAGAGACAATATTGCAGAGAACACAATATAAATGCAGGTGTACATAACTCCAAAGGGCCAGTTCAAAAATTCCAAGAACATCGCCATGATGACCGTGATCACACCAAACACCTCAATGTACGGGGAAAACAGCTCATAGATCAGGAAATAGAGATAAGACACAAAACTCACCAATCCGTATTTGGGATTCATGAGAATGCGCCTGTGCTCCGTCATGCACTGATACAAGCCGATATGCCAGCGCTTTCTCTGTTTGCAGAGGTCCCTCAGCCTTTCCGGCGCCTGGGTCCAGCAAATCGCGTCCGTAGCATAACGGATCCGATAGGGGATCTGGTTCTCCCGGCAGAAAACATGCAGCTTCACCACCAGCTCCATATCTTCACCGACCGTCGCGGCGTTATAGCCTCCCGCCGCGATCACCACGCTTTTTTTGAACAACCCAAATGCGCCGGATATGATAATTGTGCCGTTAAATTTGTCAAACAGAATACGGGCCGCCAGAAAAGACCGGTCGTATTCCAGCACCTGCATACATGCCAGAATATGATTGGGCATATGGTATCTGATCACCTCGCCATCCCGGATCTCCGCACCGTTGCAGGGCCGCACCGAGCCTCCCACAGCGATCACCTTGTCGTCCTCCAGGACAGGTCTGACGATTTTCTCCAAAGAATCCTTCTGGAGCACGGAATCCGCGTCCATACACAGAAAATAAGGATACTGCGAAGCGTTGACACCCATATTCAGCGCGTCCGCCTTTCCGCCGTTCTTTTTCCGGATCAGCGTAATAGGCACCTTGTAAGCCCGTGATTCAAAAATAGCCTCTGCCGGCTGACACTGCACCCTTCTCTGAATCGGCCGGTTTACCTGCTTTAAATGAAACGTCTCCCGCACGACGCGGGACGTGTCGTCCGAGGAGCCGTCGTCCACCACAATGATTTCATAAAGCTTATAGTTCAACGCAAGCAGGGAGCGGATCGTCGCCTCGATCGTTACCTCTTCGTTATACGCCGGCACAACGATGGACACCGGGAGATAGTATTCGTTCAGCAGCTCGTTTTTGAGCGCGTTTCTCCGTTTTGCCCCGTAAAGGGCAGAAGAACCAACCATAAGGGACAGGAACTGAAAACTGGAGTATCCGATCATATACAGTACGAAAAAAAAGCCCACGCAGTTAAAGAAAAACTGAAATACATCCTTCATCCCAACACCGCCTTTTCCATCGTATCTTCTTCCTCCAGATGCTGTCTGTCCAGCCGGTACATCATCATTTCCCTCGCATAACGGTCCTGCCCTCCGACGACCTCCAAAAGCTCTTCATACCCCAGGCCATGGGCCTGCAAGCTTTCCGCCGCATTGGATCGCACATACCAGTTGGAACTGTGGATCGCGTTCATCAGCGCATGAATCACCTCTCCCCCCGGATATCCTGCCAGGGATGAAACACTGACCGCCATATATTCCCACCGATTCGGATCCCGGTCAGCGGCAAAGGCGAGAAGTGCCGGCTTCGCGGGCGGATACGGGTACCTGCCCACGTAACGGATCGCCGACAGCCGCAGCTCCTTATCCGCCTCTTCATCCATCATGAACGCACACATTTCTTTCTGATATTCCCCGGACCGAAAACGGATATAATTGAGAACGGACAGTTTCGTCCGATCGGAAAAACGATCCAGACGATCCCACAAAAGCCGGGTCAGCCGCCTGTGATCCCCCTTAAACGACAGAAGACCATCCGTCAGTATCTTCTCATGGAAAAAATATCCTGTACGATCCTGCAGCGTTACAGCCTCTGCCACACTTTCCGGAGATCCGAACTCATACAACGCCTGCAGCGCGTTAGTTCTGCAGTAGAGACTGTCTTTTTTCATGTAATCCACCATAATATTCTGGATCTCGTCTACCGCCATATGGTTCTTCTGCCTGTGCCCAGCAAGAAAATAGGCAAAATACGCCGCCTGCAGGTTTTCCCGGTTTCGGTATAACAGCGCCAGCTGCAAAAAAACATTCTGAAGTTCATGCACATATTTCTGCGCCGCAGGCTCTGACGACCGGGGTTCCAGATGGTCGCTCAGCATCCTGTCAAACGCGTTAAGATTCCCCACGCGGGAAAGCTTTCTGACCAATCTTCTGAAATATTTTTCTTCGGGCATCTCCCCGCGGCCGATACGTTCCAGCTGTTCCTCCATCTTTTTTGCGAACCGATTTTCCGCGCGGATCAGCCACCGGTCCCTTTCATTCAGGATCAGGTTATAAACGATATTGAAAACGATCATGCTCAGACTTACAGCGCCGTACAGATAGAGCAGTACTTCGCTTCCCATTGCTATTCCCTCCCCTTCAGTGATGCCCCTGCTCCAGCGACGCCCAATAATCCTGCAGCATATAGTAGGACTGCTTCAGTCTCTCATGATAAGTCACTTTCTTTCCCCAGGCCTTCAGCGGCAGAACGCCCATGGGGATACGCCGCCCTGCGTCGTCCGCGGAACCGATTCCCGCATAAAGCTCATCGATCCGCATATCTTCTATGCCGTAGCATTCATAATAATCGTCGTGAACCGTCATATCGGACGGATTGGAGAAATTCAGAAGCTCCCAGGGAATACGAATCTCCACATAATCTCCGGAAAATATAAAATCCGCCAGCGAGTCGAAGGCAGGATCCTCCGGATTCGCATTTCCGTAGCGCAGCTTTCCTGTTTCAAAGCTCTCCCCTGTCGGAACATCCATGTTTTTTTCCGGCAAGAGCCCTTCCAGCTTCAGCGCCATATTGATGGGGACAAAAACAGGGCTGTCTGATTCCGGTGTGTTTTCCTCGAAATAGGGATTAAGCACGTAGTATTGATGCCAGTATATGGCACGCAGGACCTCATAACGTTCCTGTACCAACACCCGGCTGTTTTCTCTCCCGTCAATGACCATCAGAAAATCACAGGCCCGCTCAAAGGGGACATCGTATTCCTCGCAATAGGTACTCCCGGTCTTGGGCGTAATGTCTAACGGCACATAAAGCGTCTCCGCCCCCTCGTCAAAGCCATCCTTATACAACAGAAAATACAGGAACTTTTCGTCGTATTTCATGCTGACCTCCATGCCGGCGTTTTCACTCACCAGATCATCCTCCGTCCATTCGGATAGATCCCCATCCACATAACAGACGCTTTTTTCCTTTCCGGGGTCAAAAGCAAGCAGACCGAAAAACTGTTCGTTGGTCTGATAATCGCTCCAGTAGGCAGTGTTCGACAGATCTACCGCATGCATGGTGTTCCAGGTGCGCTTGAACCATTCGTCCTGCCAGGTGAATACGCAGCTGCCCGCGCAGCCCGCCGCCATGATATCCTGATAGCAGTCGATGATCGCCTGCCCCTGTTCCCGCTCGCTCATATGTCCCTGATTGCGGCCCGTGTTGCGGTCAATCTGTGCCATGCCCCGGCCGGTGGTGACTCCGTATTCCGAGATGACCACAGGAATCGTGTGATACGCGGTCAACGCTTTCAAATATGCCAGGTAGGTATTGTGGCGCCCATACGAATCCACATAGTTTTCGGGGGACAGATAATCCTCGATTTTCGGCCCCTTCAGCAGCGATATCCTGTATTCGATATTGGCACGGCGTATCTCTCCCAGACGCTTTGTGATCTCCTCATCCGGATATTTTACAAATTCCTGCATTCGATCCAGATAATCCGGATAGTAGGAATAGACATGATAGGAGGCAAACATCCCAGACTGAAACTTTTCCGTCTTCCGGATATGCTCGACATCTACGGTTCCCTCTTTCAGTCCTACCGATACGATAGCCAGCGGATAGACAAACGGATCCGTCGTCGGCCAGTTTGCAAAGGCGATGAGCCGCTGCTGTTTATACCGCTCCGATTCATACTCAATGATCTTATCGCCCACCTCCGCCAGCATGGACTCAAAAGGGGAAGCCTCCGGCGCAGTATAGAGATAGGTTCCCGCATAACCCGCCTTTTCCGCGCAGTTCTGATCTGTATAAACTACCGTATAATCCTCCCACTCGACTCCTAAGATATAACCGATCACCCAGCGCGACACGTCCCTGCGATAGCTTCCGCTTCCGATGTTACCATAGGACAAAGAGAGGCTTTTCTTCCCGTGCAGCACATCTACCAGCGTCCGGCAGTCATCCAGAAAGGTCTGCCGGAACTCATCGTCAAACGCGTCCCTGTGGGAATACAGGATATAATCGTTCACCCAAACCCCGTGAAGCAGATACAGCGGTTCCTTCCCTTCCCGCTCCCTCTGGGAATTGTACTCGTAAAATGCATTGTAAAAATCATCGTGCAGGATAGTATAGACGCGGATGGTATTGGCTCCTAGTTTCTGAATCTGCGCAAACCAGCGCAGATAAGTCTCCTTCTTAATCGCGAAATCCGTGGCCCATTTCCCGGGAATCCCCACGCCCATATTCACGCCGCGAATCTCAAAAGGGACAAACGTTCCTTCTTCTTCCATATAAATCGTGGTTTCATCCGTCTTCATGAACGTCGTGACAGATGCATCCGGACTCAGATCCAGATAAACTCCCATCCGGTAATACAACAAATTCCACGAAAATGCGAACAGAACCACCGCACAGGCGATAATAATAAATCTCTTCATACACCAACTGTTCCTCCGATGCGCGATCAGTGATTGTATTTTTTATTTCTTGACGGATGTCCGTAGAAGCGCAACGCCTCGATATGTCCATCCATCCATTCCCCACGCGCTGTAAGCCAGTCTTCCAGAAAGGTCTCTGCCTCCTCAAGGCTATATTGATTGCGTTCTGGCCGCAGCACCAGCATATCCTCTGCATAGGCGTTCTTCCATCTCTGGAAATTCCTCTCTGCGGCCGGACCAAGCCACTCTATTGTTCCTTCAATATACTGCCTCATATATTCCTCGCTGAAAAAAGACTTTCTCAGCTGCCGATACCGCTCAATCACCCTCTCCACGAATTCTTCATCCCGGAACAGCATCATGTAATATCCAGTTTCTGGGAAAAGAAAGCCATCCGCACCGCAATCATCATCTCTATAATTATTGCAGGCATTATTGAAATCCCAGACACACATTTTATATTTTTCTCCCGGAGATTTATAAATATAAGTAGAAGCCGCATTGGCATCCACATTAGAGGTAAATTCGTTCAGAAGATAGTAGTCCACAAAACTGTCCACATCAATCCAGTTCCAGTAACCATACTCCTCTGTATCATGATCATAGGAATAAAGTGCCTTCTCAAAAGCGGAAAAATCCAGTTCAATCTGTTTCGACATTTCTGTTGTCAAATTCCTTTTTCCGGGATAACGAACAGCCACATCTGCGCCTACGATCATGAGTCGCTCTGTTAGAACATAGACATCTCTCGGCGTTTCCAGATCTTTCTCAGTAGGCCGATCAATCCGCAGTAAATATCCTCCCAGATCAGCCCCGTTTTCACTTTTCTCCAAGCTAAGCCGAGCATTACGACCCCCTGTGATCGTTTCTACCATCAGATACAAGCCACGGTATCCCCCATTTATGAACACCTCACAGTAACGTACATTAGGCGCATAATCCATAATCTCACCGGAAATGTTGTACCACATATAATTTCGTACCAACGATTTATCCATGTACGGTCCATGCAGCGCCCATTCGTTGTGAGCGTCCATCCCCATCACGGAAATATCTCTATCTTCCCCCTCTTCATTCACGAATTTCAAAAGATATGGCTTCTTCTCAAAACGTCGGGATGAATTGCCACGGATGCGGAAAAGACTGTTTGTCACAAAGGCTGGAACGTCAGTCAAATGGTTATTGCCCTCCTCGTTATCGATGACAGAAACCTTCACATTGATATAATCGGAACCATCTGGCGCCGTGGTATATATCGTAGTATGAAATCTGTCATGCTTTCCTGTTCCTGGTTCCCCCGGCACTTCCTGTCCCTCCGTGTCAATAAGCACCAACGGCAGATGGGAACAGAAAACATTTTCTCCGTGGTCACTGCAGGGCGTATAGCCCGGTTCCTCCAGATGCTGATGATAACGCCCCGGATCCGTTTCCGTATCCATATAAACTGCCGCCGAAGTCGCAGCGACCACAAGCAGGGCTGCGATACTCCCAAAAAATCTGTATTTCATTTGCCCGCCTCCTGCCGTTTCCCCGACGTCAGCTGCTGATATCGTCATTCTGCATCACGATATTGAAATACTCGATATTCCCAAGCGCATATACCGCGTCCGTGATGCTCTGATCCTTCTTCCGGTCGCGGTTCATCACCGCCCGGCTGATCTCATAGATGAACTCTGCGCTGGTCTCCGTAGTATTCTTGACCCGCAGCACAGCCTTCCTGGCATAGCGCTGGAAAAGCAGCGCCTCCACCCGCTCCTCATTCGCCCGGGAGGTGCGGATGATCATCAGTATCCGGTTATCATTTTTGATCCGTCCAAACGCCAGAAGTCCGGCAAACACAAACACGCTGCCGATACCCGCCACGCGGTAATCTCCGGCACCGCAGCAGATACCGGCCACGATCGCCCAGAATATGTAAATCGTATCTCTGGAATCCTTGATCGCCGTCCGGAATCGCACAATGGAAAGCGCGCCGACCATACCCAGGGACAGCGCCAGATTATTTCCGATAACGATCATCACCGTCGTAGTGATGAGGGTCAGCGTCAACAGCGTCACATTGAATTTCTTACTGTAAATACCTCCCACATGGGACAGCCAGTATGACAGGTAAATGAATCCGGCAATCAGCGACGCCACAGCCATCCGAATGATGATCGTTTCCACCGTCAGATCTCCGGTCGTATCCACGAACAGTTCCCAAAGTCTTTCTCTCATTTCTTCTCCTTCACATCTGATCAATCAGTTTCTCATTTCCATCGGGCGGCAGAAAGCCCGGATCTCACGCCTGATAATGCAGCCCCTCGCTCCTCGCCAGACAATACTTACTGACAGAAAACTCGGAACGGTCCGCCTCACTGATCAGCGCTTTGATATAACTGAGCAAAAATCCGTTGTACTTCACTTCCAGCACTGCGTTGTAGGGATCCAGAACCGGGTACTGCAGCAGCTGATGCGAAAAAATATCATAGCAGGCCTCTGTCGCGATGATTTCGCTGTCCAGCGTGATCCGAATACGATTCTCCTTTGCGATGAACGCGCGTCGTTTGTACTCCACCACTGCCTTCGGCCGGTAACACTGCCAGTTCATTAGCCCATAACATTCCTTCGCAAAAGGTTCCGCATAACGCAGCAGCGGGCTGTAATCCCCTTTCGTCAGCCGGATCGCATCCGAGCGTTCCACGCGCAGCGAACGTTTCTTCTGGTAAGGTCCTTCCTTCTGCTTCATTTCCAACATGGCAAAATCATCGTCCGGGTTGTAACAGCGCAAACGTATTTTCCGGCGCAGCTCCAGACCATCCACTTTATCCTCAAAGTCCTTATCCCCCAGCGTATCAAAATACAAAGACCGCACCCGATAGCCGGCTGCGCCGTTATGCGGATCCGAAATCATCACAGAAGCGAGGCGGTGACAGATCCTCTTTCCGTCAGCCACCATGACCAGATACTTTTTCTCCTGGCGCAAAACCTCGTTCAAGCACCCTCACCTCCCCGCGGTGCAGCGTTTTCCTGCTCTTCGAACCGGCGCCTTCTCTGACAAAATGAAGAGCGCTGTCTTGAGACTTTTCTTTAAAACCCAAGACAGCCCCTTTCTTCACATTCAAGATTTCATCCCTCACATCAAACATTCAGCGCTCAACAGTTCTCTTCTCCCGATGTTGTTCCTACGCTTCACTTGACCTGTCGCAGCGTTCTGCCGTCCCCATCCTGAATATCCACCTAATACCGGATTATAGCACATTATATCAGCCGCTTTATCTCACTACCTATCTCACCAGCCGGTCAAGAAGAAACTTTTTAAAGGAAATTGAAAAATACTTTCGGTCAAAAGCATACAAAAAGACTGCCGCGCCTTTTTCACGCGGCAGTCTGCAAAGTATCTCATCCATCTATTCATCTGTACTTTGGAAACCCACCAGGGACTCCATGCTGTAGCTCAGGGTTCCCATCGTTCCCTCCTGACTCTTCCATGCATCGTAAAGACGCTCAAAGGCCTTCGCCCCGTTCTCACGGCCGGTTCCGGTCAGAATGATCAGATATTGGCATCGGCTGTATTTGGTATAAATGTCGCCCCTGCGGAAGACACGGCCGACCACGTCCTTGAGAATAGCCATCTGCTCCTCTTCCAAGGCATTCTCTTCCATCGCGGTTCTTCCTCCCCGCGTCCCCCCGTTCCAGGTACACAGCAGCAGGAACATGGATTGGCCGCTGCGTTCCGCCAGCCGGGCCAGTATCTGGCAGAAATTGAAAAACACAGAATAGCTGCAGTAAAACGCGCCTTCCGGCGCTCCCCCGCGCAGCGAGGCCGCGATATCCGACAGGCGTCGGACGTCGCGATGCATATGCTCTTCGATAACTTCCAGGCGCTTTACGTACTCCTGGCCGGGCCGGATACCCATTTCTTCATCGTAAAGACGTTCCGTATTCTGATAAAGCTCATAAGCTCCATTATAGTCGCTCATGGCGAGCAGACAGTCGATTTCAGCGAGCTGCCAGGAATCAAATGGGAATAAAACCGCGGCGGCGCGGTAAAGTCCGCAGGCCTTCGGCAAATCGCCGATCCGCTCATATTCGGCCCCCAGCATACGAACCATGCGGGTATAGAACTGCTTTAACTCCCGCTCTCTGTAGATCACCCACAACTCGGTACAGAATTCATTCAGAAAGCTTCCGCTATACATACCGACTGCCTCTTCCAGCAGGGCAATCCGCACCGCCGCATCGTCGCCGCGGTAAGCCAGCGCCTCTTGGGCCTTCTGCTGAAATGCTATGGCATCCACCCATACCGGAAAGTCTGCCTCAAAACGGCAGCTTCCTCCATCAAAGATAATGGTCGCTCCGTTCATCCCCCAGGCGTCCCACTGCTTACGCAGACGCCATAAGAGGTTATTAATGCTTTTATTGGTATCGGAGCGCCATTCCTGACCGCTTCCGTAGATATTGTCAATCAGCTCCCGCTTCGTGACGCCCTTGGATCCGCCAAGCAGAAGCATCGCAAACAGCTGAATCAACTTACTGCTATTGCCTCGGATCATATTTATGCTCCGGCCGTAAAATTCCATCTTAAAAGCGGACAGCATACTTACCCGCAGCCCCTGGTATGTAAGAGCCGCGGCGCTGTCCGTGGCGCCGGCGAACTGACCGGCCAAACCCTGTTCCTGGAATGAGCCGCTGCGTTCCGCATTCTGACCGTTCATCTTCTGATCTCCTGCATGTGTCACGTATATCTAAATTCATTATTATTGTACCTATCAGCGCATAAAATGTCAAGCGGATACCCCCCAGTACAAAAATTCACTAATAATTTACAAATTTAAAAAACTTGGACATTAGTACTTGATTTTCCTAAAAAGATATGATAGAATAACTCTCGTCGCTGAAAGGGAGCGATATCATAACAGTTAAGCGCGAGTGGCTCAGGGGTGGAGCACCACCTTGCCAAGGTGGGGGCCGCGGGTTCGAATCCCGTCTCGCGCTCTTTTATTTTCCTTGGAAATACGCGGGTTTCCGGAATTCGGGAACCCGTTTTATAATATATTTTCCGGGATACACAGACAGAAGGAAAGAGGCAGTCATCTATGAATAAAAAAGAAATCGCGGAAATCCGCCGCCAATATACCCCTGAACGCTGCACCATCACACGCATCTGCGGCTGCTACGTGGATGCGGAGAAAAACATCAAAACGACGCTCAAAGAGGCGTTCCTCTCCCTGCCGGAGGAGGACGCTTACAAATACCTGGCTATTTTCAAGAAGACCCTGTCCGGCACCGTGGGAAAGAATCTGATCAATCTGGATTTCCCTCTGGAAGAAGAGCGGGAAGGAGGCAGGCAGGAGTTCCTGCTGAAGCTGCGGAACAGCCGGCTGAAGGACGACGAGCTGACCGAGCAGTTCTACAGCCGCGTCATTGAGAATTTCAATTACGGAGAAAATTATTACATTATCCTGATCCATGCGGCATATGACGTGCCGGGCAAAGCCAGCGACGGCACACAGATGTACGACGCCTCGGAGAACGTCTACGAGTACATACTCGGCGCCATCTGCCCCGTGAAACTCTCGAAGCCCGGCCTCGGTTACAACACGGAAAAGAACTGTATCGAGAACCGGATTCAGGATTGGGTCGTGGATATGCCGGCCAAGGGATTTCTGTTCCCGGCGTTTAACGACCGTTTTACCGACATCCATAGCCTGCTCTACTACACCAAGGACGCGGCCCAGCTGCAGGAGGGCTTTATCCGTGAAACCTTCGGCTGCGAGCAAATCCCGCTTCCGGCCAAAGCCCAGAAAGAGACCTTCCAGCTGCTGATCGCGGACACCCTAGGCGAGGAATGCGATTACAGCGTGGTCCGCAATATCCATGAAACGCTGAACGAGAAGCTGGAGGAATATAAGGACGAGCCGGAGCCTTTGGAGTTGGGAAAACAGGAAGTGCGCCGGATCTTCGAGGAAAGCGGCGTCTCCGATGATTTGCTGGAAGAATTTGATTACCACTACGATGAACGGGCCGGGGAGAAGACCTCCTTCCTGGCGGCCAATGTGGCCAGCTCCAGGACATTTCAGATTGAAACCCCGGACGTGGTCATCCGCGTGAAGCCGGAAGCTGCCGGCATGGTGGAAACACGCGTCATCGACGGACGGCAGTGCATCGTGATCGCTGTCAGCGATAAAGTAGAGGTCAACGGGGTCAGTATCCACTGCAAATAAGGCATTTTTCAATTTGTGCGGTGCATATTTTTGTGCGGCGCATGGAAAAAGAAAAAGAGGACGTCCTCAAAAGTCATCCGAAATGACCGGAGGGATGTCCTCTTTTCAATGCGGGTAGCCGGACTTGAACCGGCACGGGGTCGCCCCCGAGAGATTTTAAGTCTCTTGTGTCTGCCTATTCCACCATACCCGCACATTTTCAAATGGATGGAGGTGGATTCGAACCACCGAAAGCACTGCTAACAGATTTACAGTCTGCCCCCTTTGGCCACTCGGGAACCCATCCATAGCCGCTGCCTCCGCGTGCCTTTCATCGGGAGCCCGCTTCCGGGGGCCCTTTCACGCGTCTGCCGTATCTGGCGATCCGCGTTTCCAGCGAAAAACTCCGCGCTTCCAACGAAAAACTCCGCTTTTCCAGCGAAAACAAGTTTATCACAGCCGCAGGAAAAAATCAAGGGGTTTTCTCCACATTGTAACCGCTCTTGTTGGATACCATCAGGACGGCGCTGTTGCCGTCCAGCTCCAATTCCACAAAGCCGTTCTCCACCGGGTAGTCCAGCGCGCCCACATTGTAGCCGCCTGTATCGGTCTTGATCACCCGGGTCAGCCGGTCTCTGTCCTCAATGCCAATCTGCCAGACCGGAATACTCACGGTCTGGGAAGAAGCGCTGTTGTTCACCGCCACCACGCAGCGGTTGCCCGCGCTGAAGCGGCCGTATGCGATCAGCTGCCGGCCGGCCGCCAGCTGCTTTAAAGAGCCGTGGCGCAGAGAGCCGTTCATCCGATGCAGACCGATCATATAGCGGTGGAACTCAATCATCTCCTGGTCTTCGCGTCCCCAGGGATACGTTCTCCGATCATCCGGATCCGTCCAGCCGCAAAGCCCCGTCTCGTCGCCGTAGTAGATGGTCGGGGCGCCCGGCCACGTCATTTGAACGACCACAGCCTCGCGGAAAATTCCCTTATGGACGCCCTTTTCCGCCGCCTCGGGGCCGCTGGTCGCGAGCCGCCCGGGCGTCCGGTTCGTCCGGGTCATGAACCGGGAATGATCGTGATTCGACAGCTCATTCATAGACGTCAGAATCGACGGCATCTGCATACGGCTCATATAATAGTTCATGGAACGGAAAAACGCCTCCCCGTCGCCGTACAGGTTCGGGTTGTACTCGTCGCTGTGCTTCTCCATACCGGTCAGAAACCAGGTCAGCGGCTCCATGAAGGCGTCATAATTCATGATCGTATCCCACTGATCGCCCTCCAGCCACGGCGTCGGATCACCATAATGCTCCGCCAAAATCAGCGCCTGCGGATTGGCATCCTTCACGGCTTTGCGGAATTCCCGCCAGAACTTATGGTTAAATTCACTGCTGTGCCCCAGATCCGCGGCCACATCCAGCCTCCAGCCGTCCACATTATAAGGCGGCGAAACCCATTTGCGGGCAATCTGAAAGATATATTCGCACAGCTTCGGCGAATCCTCGTAATTCAGTTTCGGCAGCGTATCATAGTCCCACCAGCCTTCGTAGGAAGCGTTGTCCGGCCAGCCGTCCTCCCGGCTGAATTTGAAAAACGTGCGGTACGGACTGTCCGCGGCCTTGTAAGCCCCGGCCGCATACTGCCCGAAAACGCTGTAGATATTCTCCCGGTCAAGCCATTTATTAAAGGAGCCGCAATGATTGAAAACGCCGTCGATGATGATCCGCAGTCCCTTCGCATGGGCCTCCTCCACGAAATCGGCAAAAAACCGGTCGCTGGCCGCCAGATTTTCCGGCAGCGCGGTGCGGATGCGGTACTTGGAGGCGTCCCGATTCCCGCGGGCACGGCTTGCCACCGGCTCTCCGCCGTCCTTCACGATCTTTCCATAGTGGGGATCGATGTGATCGTAGTCCTGCGTATCATACTTGTGGTTGGACGGCGAGACGAAAAGAGGATTAAAATAAATGGCGTCCACGCCCAATCCCCTGATATAGTCCAGTTTATCCCGCACGCCCTGCAGATCGCCGCCGTAAAAACGGCCTATATCCACACTGGACGGATAGGAATACCAGTCGTTGACATGACGAACGGGAGCGCCTACATAAATATACTCGTCGTCAACCACATCATTTGTCACATCTCCGCGACAGAAACGGTCCACAAAAATCTGATACATCACCGCTCCCTTGGCCCACTCGGGCGTAAAGAAGCCCGGCGTCAGACAGAAATCGAACTGCCTGCGCTTATCCTGATCGGCGCCCAGCCGGTTATAGCAGCAGACGATATCATCCTTTACAACCAGAAAGTGGTAATTCACCGGATAATCCGGAACGATCATATGATATTCAAAATAATCGAATAGTGCATCGGAGCCGCCGCGCCACATACGCTTCGGTTCCTCATCCTGCTCTGCAAAATAGACCTCATTCACATCATTGCGGGCCGTCCGAAAACGGAACGTCACCTGCTGCCCCGCGTCGGCCTCCGCCGGTGTCCGAAAGTCCTGTGTCTCATCCGTAAACAGGGCTTCTTTATTCATGTTGTCAATCTCCTGTCCAATCGCAGACGCCGCTGCGCCGCCGTCTGTACCGTTACCCTCCATTCTATATGATTCCGACAAAATAGGCAAGAGGATATTTTCGATAAGTACGACCGGAGCGTCACTGGCGCTCCGGTTGCATACTGACATAAGTGAAAGAGCCGGTGGGGTAACCGGCTCTTTCAGGAGAAGGTATTTCGTTTCTTATGGGATGTAGCAAAAAACTAAATAATGTATTGGGGGGTACGTTCCTTATATTATCATAAGCGCTCCATTTTGAAAAGGGCTACGATTCACAAAGTTCACAAATCGGACCATTGTTTTTTGTGCAATTTGTATAGGATCACACAAACAGCGCCTCGAATTCCTCCTGGCCGATCTTCTCCTTCTCCATCAGCAGCTCCGTACACCGGTGAAGCACATCCATATGTTCCTCGATGATCCCCTTCGCCTTTGCGTAGCACTCATCGATGATACGTTTCACCTCGCTGTCGATGACGGAAGTTACCTGCTCGCCGTAGCTCTTGGCATGGGCCAGCTCGCGGCCGATGAAGACCTCCTCGCTGTCGGTCTCATAATTGATCGTGCCAACCTTTTCGGACATTCCGTAACGAATCACCATGGCGCGGGCAATGGACGTCGCCTGCTTGATGTCCTGGGACGCTCCGGTGGTGATGTCGTCAAAGACCAATTCCTCGGCAATGCGTCCGCCCAGGGATACCATGATATCCTGCAGCATCTTGCCCTTCGTATTGAACATCTCATCCTTCTCCGGCAGCGGCATGGTATAGCCTGCCGCGCCCTGACCTGTGGGGATGATGGAAATCGTATGCACCGGCCCTACGTCAGGAAGCAGATGGAAGAGGATCGCATGACCGGTCTCATGATAGGCGGTAATCCGCTTCTCCTTCTCCGAGATCACGCGGCTGCGCTTTTCTGCGCCGATACCCACCTTTATGAAGGACTTGTCAATATCGTTCTGCGTGATAAATTTCCGGTTCTCCTTCGCCGTCAGGATCGCCGCCTCATTCAAAAGGCTCTCCAGATCCGCGCCGGTAAAACCGGCCGTGGTCCTGGCCACTCTCTCCAGATCCACATCGTCGCTCAATGGCTTATCATGGGCATGAACCTTCAGGATCTCCTCGCGCCCCCGCACATCCGGGCGGCCCACCACAATCTTCCGGTCAAACCGGCCGGGCCGCAGGATCGCGGGATCCAGAATATCTACCCGGTTAGTCGCCGCCAGCACAATAATACCCTCGTTGATCCCGAAACCATCCATCTCTACCAGCAGCTGGTTCAGGGTCTGCTCCCTCTCGTCATGTCCGCCGCCCAAGCCAGTACCTCTCTGACGGGCCACGGCGTCAATCTCGTCGATAAACACGATGCAGGGCGCATTCTTCTTTGCGTCCTCAAACAGGTCGCGGACACGGGACGCGCCAACGCCCACGAACATCTCCACGAAATCCGAGCCCGAAATGCTAAAAAACGGAACGCCGGATTCACCCGCGACGGCCTTGGCGAGCAGTGTCTTGCCGGTTCCGGGCGGTCCCACGAGGAGAATGCCTTTGGGAATTCTGGCGCCCACAGAGGTATATTTCTGCGGCTCCTTCAGGAAATCGACAAGCTCCTCCAGATCCTCTTTTTCCTCCCGCAGACCGGCTACATTCTTAAAGCTGAACTTGCCTGCATCCTCGCAAAGCCTGGCGCGGCTCTTGCCGAAATTCATCATCTTCGCGTTCGCCCCGCCGCCGCCCCCGGCCGCCCTGGCGTTCATCATCATAAACAGAACAACCAGGATAATGCCTGATACGGCCACCGGCACAACCAGAGACAGAATATAACTCTCATGAGGCACATCTTCCCGCGTAAATTCCACGCCGTGCTCCATCAGATAATCCGCCTCTCCGACTACATCCGACACATAAAGATGATAGACCGCGCCGTCCTTCAAAGTCAGCACCAGCTGGCCTGTCGGCGTCTCCTTGTTCTGGATAATCGTAGCAAACGCCACATTGCCCGATTCCACCTGGCGCATATATGCCTGCTGGGTCAGCTCCTCCGGATAACTGCGCCGGTTGAACATATTGGCCACAAAAAGCACAATTAAAATAAGCAGGACAAGGCCCAGCCCATTGCCCATCGTCTGTCTCTGTTTCAAATCCTACTGCCTCCTTAAACTTCCACTACTCCGATATACGGGAGATTCCGGTACTTCTGATCGTAATCCAGACCATAGCCCACCACGAATTCATCCGGAATGGAAAAACAGGTGTAATCCACCTTCACCTGCTTCTTCACGCGCCGTTCCGGCTTGTCAAGCAGAGTGCACAGATGAATGCTCGCAGGTCCCCGCTGCTTTAAGATCTCAATCAGATACGCCAATGTGCGGCCGGAATCGATAATATCCTCCACAATCAGGACGTCCTTGCCCGCGAGCGGTTCATCCAGATCCTTAACGATACGAACCACACCGCTGGATTCTGTTCCTCCTCCATAGCTGGACACCGACATAAAATCCAGCGACACCGGAATGGTCAGCCGCTTCGCCAGCTCACAGGTAAAAAAGGCGCCCCCCTTCAGGACACAAATCAGATGAATCTCCTTACCCGCATAATCACGGCTGATCTGAGCCGCCACCTCTCCGATCTTTTTATTCACATCTTCCTCCGGAATCAGCACCCGTATCTTGTCTGCCATGTTCCTCTCCTCCGTATGCCTGCACCTGCAGGATCTCCTTCGTCTCTTCCGTTACTTTATAGTATTCACTGATCCGGTATCCGACAATCCAAAGCACATGACTTCCTTCCGCAAGGAGCAGGATCTGCTCCCTCTCCTGCCGCGGAATCTTCTCATCGATCAGATACGATTTCACGCGCTTGCGATGACCGCCTTTTAAGGTAATGTAATCACCGGTCTGCCGGGTCCTTTCTGATAACACGCCTTCTATTTTATCATAATCAAACCATTTCGTATACCGATTTTTCGGAATTTTCATGTTTTTTTCATACGGAAAGCGCGAAAAAACAAGAGCCGGACGGGCAGGCGCGGCAGACCGCGCGTTTTCAACCCAGACCATCTCATATTCCCGGACAGCGCGCAGGCCGTAGGGAAGACTGATCTGTCTGCCGGTCCCCCCTCGGGTCAGTCCGCAGAGCTGTTCTGCATGCACCGCAGTGACGTCCTTTGCCGAACCGCTCATGCGCTTTATCATTTTTATGGCCAGATATCCGGCCAGTATCTCCGGCTGGCCGCCGAGAACCGCTGCCGGCAGACCGCACCTTCCTTCCTGCTCCACTCCCGATTCTGCCCAGATTTTTTCCGCTTCCTTCTCAAAATATTCGTCCGCCTGGGCCATCCTCACCCCGGCTGCCAGAATATGATCCACCGCATGTGCGTTTACATCCCGGCAGATCTCCGGCAGAAGCAGCCGAATCCGGTTGCGCGTGTAATCCGCTGAACTGTTTGTAGAATCCTCACAGCAGGTCAGCTGATGTCTCTTAAGATAGTCCCGGATTTCTTCCCTGCTTACGCCAAGCAGCGGACGGATCAGCAAAACTCCCTCCGTGCCGGCAGCCGCGCTGACCAAGGACATACCTGCCAGCCCCTTTAAAGCACTTCCCCGGAAAAGATGGTGCAGGATGGTTTCCGCCTGATCTTCCTTCTGATGTCCGACCGCAATCTTTACGGCCGAACCGGCCGCAAGCGGTCCGCGGGTCTCCTCTCCGTCTGACATACCGGCCCTCAGCTCTTCTGCCGCCTTCACAAGCGCGCGGTATCGGAGAACCCTCCCGGCCTCCTCCTCTGACAATCCTTCCGCCGCCGCATAGCCGCGCACATCCTCATACACCACGCGGCACGGCACCTGCCACTCGGCAGCCAGCCGCTCGACAAACGCGGCGTCCCGGTCCGCTTCCTCTCCCCGCAGGCCATGGTGGACATGAACCGCGCAGAGTGTAAGTCCCAGCTCATCCCGCAGCCGCACAAGCACATGAAGCAGGCAGACGGAGTCCGCGCCGCCGGATACGCCGGCAACCACTCTGTCCCCTGCTCTCAACAAATCCTTTTCCCTGATCAATGTCTTCACCCGCGCAAACATGGCATGTCCATCCTCCCGCGACGCTTTTCTTCCGCAAATCCTATCATACCCGCGTCGATATTCGTTTTATTTCTTCCAGATCCCGGCTGTCAAAACGGTCATGTCGTCCCGCGCCTCATCGACGAAAGAGCCGGCAAATTCCAAAATCATATCGGCAAGATCCTGGGGATTTCTGCGCTCTATACCCTCCAGATACTCTTTCAGGAACCGTTCCTTGTCCTCGGCCGGAAGCGCCTCCAGCACACCGTCGCTGACCATGATGATCCTGTCATCCTCCCACAGCTTTCTCGTCAGGAGTACCGGCTCTACCGGGTTGAGCACCCCAGCGGGGGCGTCATTGGCCTGCAGAAGCTCCACGCCGCTTCCGCTCATGACGAAGGTAGCGGCAGCTCCCAGCTTCATCGCTTCCAGCACGCCGGAATACAAATCCACACAGCACAGGTCAACCGTAGCCGGATGCTGCTCCTCCCCGACCAGCAAAAGCACCGTATTGACCAGCTTCAAAGCGGCACGCGGCGTGTAGCCGGCCGCAAGCAGCTGCTCCGTCAGCTCGATGACGCGCTGGCTCTCCGTCCCCGCCTGGAACCCGCTCCCCATACCGTCAGACAGACTCATAACCACCTGTCCCGGCATCTCCCGGCTGAACGTGTAATTATCTCCGGACAGAAGCTCCCCGCTTTTCGCCCGCCTGGCCACCCCGCAGAACATCTCATAGACGCCTTCCTCCAGGAAACGAATGGTAGCGAACTGCCGGTTGACAATACTTTTGGAATCCCGCGCCACGACCCAGTCCCTGCCGCCCATAGCCTGCCGCAGACACTGTGCGGCATCGCCGGAAGTAACGCATCGTCCATGGTTCGTCTTTACCGTCAGAAACGCCTCCCTCCGCTTTCCGTCATACTCCAGAATCAGCATCCGCCCGATCACCATATGATGGTAGAGAAACGTTCTTCGCACACTCCTCTCCCATCCGGCCGTCACGTCCTGGGCCTGCTCCATCTGTTGGGCAAACTCCTCCAGAATCACCGCCAGCTCACGAAACTGGGAGACAACCGCATCCCGGCTTTCAAGGAAACGGTTCTTCCAGGTCAGATTCATGGCGGCACGTCCCAAATTCCGGTTCAGACTGCCCACATACTGCTCTTTTCTGCGGCAGCCCTCCTGAAACGCACGCGGAAGATCCTCGTACTCTACATTCCCTTTCTGTTCGAACGCGCGCAGAAGATAGTACAGATAATAGCTGTCCTCTCTCCGCCCTTCCGCATACATACCGCACTTTTGACAGTCACCGCACACTAAAGCGGCCGCCATCTGCATAGCCGCCAGCCCGTCGTCGCGGCTCAGACCCCTTCGGTTCATGTTCTCCGCATCGAAGGTTTTCGCCAGCGCTTCCAGAGAGCCTGCCATATCATTCAGCTTTCGGGCCGTATATCCATGAATATCCGCCATATCTCTATGGACTTTCTTTCTTCTTAACACAAAAAATCCCTCCCGACTCTGCCTGAAATCCGGCTCCGGGCCAAATTCCACTAGCATTATACCTAGTCAAAAGGGAAATATTTGTCAAAATCAAGTCTGCTTCTCTGAAAAAGATTCGACAATAAGCCTCAGTTCTCCGGTTTCAAAAGAATCTCATCCGGATTCACCAGCCCCAGCTTCTCCTTCGCTACCTGCTCGATATACTGTTTGGTCTGAACGAAAATACGGCGTTCCTCCAACTCCTCAGACCTCTCCAGCTCTTCCTCCTTCTGCCGTTCCAGATTCGCTTCCTTCACCTGATACTCCAGATCCCTGGCCCGGAGAGATGTTCCGCGCAGATTAACCGCCACGGCAAGACTAATGACCACCAGGGTAATTCCCACCAGCGTCATCCGGTTCGCCGCCCGCTCCTGCTTTCTTCTTTTGGTTTTCCGTACTTCTCTCATTCTGACACCTTCTTTTTCTTCGCTGCCGCAGCTTTATCTTTATTCTAAGATATTCCTGTCCTTTTTTCAAGTATTTTAATAAAATACTGCCGACCAGACGCTGATAGGCGATCATGCCCAGGATCGTCCCCGCAATCACATACGCACGCAGCGTCCCGTTATTCTGTTCATATAAGAGCCCGAAGGTAATAACGGCGCAGTAAATCCCGTAGCCGAAATCCTCTATATTGACGGCCAGGCTGCTGTGCGGGCAAAGCATACGCAGAATACACACCAGATCATACACGATCATCAGACCCACGCCTGTCATCACACTCGCCGCGGCCAGATGGGCCTCATAACGGATCGCAACGCTCATGCGCCCGCCCTCGCCTACTTAAACAGCCGGGCGAAGAGGGATTCCCCAGATTTGCGGTAGGCCTCATTGGAAGCGTATGCCAGGCTGTCAACCGTCCCCTCCAGGTCCACCTCGCCCTTTTCCAGGGTCAGCCGGCTTAAATGCAGATCCTTTCCCTTGATTGTCAGCAGCCCCATCTCTGTATCCAGAATCACCTGATTCTCATCAAAGGAAACCACGTCCAGGATGCCGGTCAGGCTTCCTGTCCGACGATCGTGAAACAGCATCCGGTGACTTATGCCGTCTGCTTTCTTCTGCGAAAAGACCGCGGGCTGCTTTTCCTGCACACCTGCATAGTCCATAAGAAAACCCCCATTCATACCTGAATCTGTAATTCAAGTATATGATGGGGGCAATTCCCGTATACCTCAAAGATAGCGGTACAGCTCTTTCGCATCGTCCTTCTTCACAGTCTCCGCAACGTCAAGGACTTCCACCTTCACGGAATTTGTTCCAAACTGAATCTCAATCGTGTCGCCGGTCTTTACATTCAAAGAGGCCTTGGCCGGACGCCCGTTGACAAGAACGCGGCCGGCATCGCAGGCTTCATTCGCCACGGTTCTGCGCTTAATCAGACGTGATACTTTCAAAAACTTATCCAGTCGCATATAAAATTATTTCACAGCGTCCTTCAGGGCATTGCCGACTTTGAACTTAGGAGCTCTGCTGGCAGCAACCCGCATCGGCTCGCCGGTTCTCGGATTGCGGGCCTCTCTGGCGGATCTCTCCACAGTCTCAAATGTACCGAAACCAACCAGCTGTACCTTATCTCCACCCGCTAACGCTTCCGTAACTGTCTCTGTAAAAGCCTTAATCGCCTTCTCTGCATCCTTTTTGGAAAGGTCTGCCTTCTCCGCAACGGCTGCGATCAGTTCTGTCTTGTTCATTGATATCTTCCTCCTAAAATAGAATTCATAGAGTTCCAGCGCCGTCCCCCGGCGTCGTCGTACTCTATCATTTATAGCCTTTTTATATAGCTTTGTCAAGGTTTTTCGGCTTTTTCCTGCATTTTTATGGCATTCCAAAGTGCGAGGCATTCCTCGGGAGAACTGACTTTTACATCCCCAAATACATGCGGATGGCGCCGAATCATTTTTCGACAGATTCCGTCCACCACGTCGTGGACGGTGAACGCCCCCTGCTCGGAGGCAATCTGGCTGTCGAGGACAACCTGAAGAAGAACATCGCCTAACTCTTCGCAAAGATTCGGCATATCATGGTTATCCACAGCGTCAAAGACCTCCTGGGCCTCGTCTGCCAGATACTGCTTCATGGATTCGAGGGTCTGTTCCCGATCCCACGGACAGCCGTGATCCGAGCGGAGCTCGGCTACGATTTGAACCAGATCGGCAAATGTATACATAGTGCATCCTCCTTTGGAACCATTGTCAACAGACATATTGTACCACATAACCAAAGGATGCGCTACAGAAAAATGGCGTTCCGGCAGTCATTCCGGCAGTCTCACATTCCGGCAGTCTCAGCCGGCAGAAAGTACCGGCAGGAAGCGCCCCTGACCCTGACGTCAGCCCTCCATCTGTCTTCCCAAAAATCCAGCCGCGGTTGTGATTAGTTTAAGCTCCGGGTCCCCCGGCTTCGTCTTCGCATCACGGCTTAAAAGAGCTACGCTTCCGATCGCGTCGCCCTCACAGATGATCGGCGCGACGGCCATAGCTGTGATTCCTTCCATATCATCGATGGTCATAGAAAAAAATGCTTTTTCATCCTTCACAGCCAAAACCGTCTCTCTCTCCCCGATCGCATTTTCCAGCTGTTTGCTGATCGGCTTGCCAATCACATCTTTTTTCGGGCCGCCTGCAACGGCGATAACCTGATCCCGATCCGTGATGCAGACCATGAGACCGGTTGAGAGGGCCATAGCCTCGGCATACTGGGAGGCAAAGGCAGTCAGTTCCACCATGGGCGAATATTTTTTCAGGATGATCTCCCCTTCCCGGTCCGTAAAGATCTCAAGCGGCGTCCCTTCCCGCAGCCTGAGCGTCCTGCGGATCTCCTTCGGAATGACCACACGGCCAAGATCATCGATTCTTCTTACAATCCCTGTAGCTTTCATTTCTTTATTCCTCCATTTTGCACGCTTACTGTTAATGTAGTATCTGTCAAATGGGGGAATTTATACTTTCCAGGTTTTAGGTAAGCAATTCTTCCGGTTCTGTTTCGTATTTTGCCGTCTTTTACTCCGCCAGCTCTCCCAGTTTCTGCAGAAGCGTCTCTGCCTCTTCCATCATTTCCCGGCTGTCCTTATTCATTTTTTTCGTTTCCTGATAGAGGAATCCGGGCGTCTCGCCGGTCATCATCTTCAGCTTCCCGCCATAAGAGCGGATCAGCTCCGGAATGCGGCCGGTATCCAGCTTTGCCCGCGGAAACATCGTAAGGCGCACCTCCTGACGGTTAATCAGCACTTCCGTCACATAGGCCCTGTGGGCCATGGCTTTCAGCTGGGCCACCAGCAGGAGATTCTCTACGGACTGCGGAATCTCGCCGAAGCGGTCGATCAGCTCATCCTGCATATCCATGGATTCCTCCTCATTCTCAATGGCGGAAATCCGTTTGTAAATATCCAGCTTTTGATATTCATTTCGGATATAGGAGGTCGGAATGTAAGCGTCGATATCACACTCCACCGCCGAATTAAACTCTTCCTCTTCCGTTCGGCGCCCCCGCAACGCGGCTACCGCCTGATTCAGAAGCTTACAATACAGGTCGTATCCGACCGCCTCCATGTGGCCGTGCTGCTCCGCGCCCAGGACGTTGCCGGCGCCGCGGATCTCCAGATCCCGCATGGCAATGCGAATCCCGCTGCCCAGTTCCGTAAACTCCCGGATGGCCTTTAGGCGCTTCTCCGCCTCCTCGCGCAGAAGCTTGTCACGCCGGTACATGAGAAACGCGTATGCCGTCCGGCTGGAACGCCCCACGCGCCCGCGCAGCTGATAGAGCTGCGACAGTCCCATCCGGTCCGCGTCCTGAATGATGATCGTATTTACATTCGGGATATCCAGTCCGGTCTCAATAATCGTGGTGGATACCAGCACGTCGATCTCCCCGCCCACAAAATCCAGCATAATATGCTCCAGCTGCCGCTCATTCATCTGTCCGTGGGCATATACCACCACCGCGTCCGGCACCAACTGGGATACACGGGCCGCTACATCCGCGATATCCTGAACGCGGTTGGAGACATAGTACACCTGGCCGTCCCGCGCCAGTTCCCGACGAATTGCCTCCCGGACCATCTCGTCATCGTATTCCATCACGTAGGTCTGAATCGGCACGCGGTCCACCGGCGGCTCCTCCAATACGCTCATATCCCGGATTCCGGCCATGCTCATGTGCAATGTCCGCGGAATTGGCGTCGCCGTCAGCGTCAGCACATCCACATTCTTTTTCATCTGCTTGATCCGTTCCTTGTGCGCCACACCGAACCGCTGCTCCTCATCAATGACCAGAAGCCCTAAGTTCTTAAACTGCACGTCCTTCGACAGTATCCTGTGCGTACCGATCACAATATCCACCAGCCCCCTCCGCAGATCCTCCAGCGTCTTCTTCTGTTCGGCCTGCGTGCGGAAACGCGACATCAAATCCACCCTTACCGGGAATTCTTTCATCCGCTGGACAAAGGTGTTGTAATGCTGCTGGGCCAGGATCGTGGTCGGCACCAGATAGGCTACCTGCCTGCCGTCCTGAACCGCCTTGAAAGCCGCCCGCAGCGCGATCTCCGTCTTTCCGTAGCCCACATCGCCGCAAATCAGCCGATCCATGATCTTGGGACTCTGCATATCCCGCTTTGTAGCCTCGATGGCCTCCAGCTGATCCTCCGTCTCTTCGTACGGGAACAGCTCTTCGAATTCCCGCTGCCAGACCGTATCCTCGCTGTAGACGAAGCCGTCCGTCTCCTGGCGGGCCGCATAGAGCTCCACCAGCTCCTTTGCGATCTCCTTCACCGCCCCTTTGACCCGGTCGCGCGTCTTCTTCCACTGATCGCCGCCCAGACGGTTCAGCTTCGGTGCTTTCGCATCCGCACCCGCGTATTTCTGGATGACGTCCAGCCGGGTTGCGGGCAGATAGAGATTACCGCCGTCCGCGTACTCTACTTTCAGATAATCTTTAACCACATGATCCTGCTCAATCTTTTCGATGCCCCGGTAGATACCCAGACCGTGCTCCTCGTGGACGACATAGTCCCCCGGGGAAAGCTCCGCAAAACTCTCGATCTTCTGTCCCTCATAGGCAGCCTTTTTGCGGCGGCGCTTTTTCTTCGCCGTCCCGAACATATCGCCTTCTGTAATGACAACGAATTTAATCTGCGGATACTCAAAGCCGCGGTGAAGATTCCCGCACCGAACCATGATCTCACCCGGCTGCACTTTCCGCTGCGGATCCTCGCTGAAAAACGCGCTCAGTTCATAATCGCGCAGATCGCCGGCCAGCCGGCCGGCCCTTGTATGCGAACCGGACAGAAGAACGACGCGGTAGCGCTCTCTCTTCCACCGCTTCAGATCGTTAATCAGGATTTCAAAGCTGTTTTGATAAGAGTTGACATTTTTTGCGTCGATCGCATAGCGCCTGACCGCGTTCATCCCCGCCAGGCGCTGCTCCAAACCGGTCACCAGAACCGTATAGCGCCCCAGGAGGCCCGCCAGCGTCTCTTTCGCCGAATACAGAAGCTCCGTCTGTTCCGGCAAAAGATACCCTTTCTCCATGCGGCCGATCATGCTCTCGCGGAACTCCGCCTCCACGGCGTCCCCGTGTTCCTTAAGCCTGGCCGGTTCATCCAGGAACACCGCTGTATTTCCCTTCGGAAAATACTCCCGGAAAGAAACGGTATCGCTGCAAAAGCAGGCGAGAAAGCTGTCAAGTCCGCCTGCGCCCAATCCGTCCTCCAGACGCTCCCGCACATCCTTTGCAAGCGAGCTGACGCGGTAGGCCTCCTCCGTCCGCATTTGCTCCCGAAGCAGCTTCTCATAGCGATCCGCCGACTTCTGAATCCGCTCCATGCCCGCTGCGAGCTGTCCTTCGGTCAGCACAATTTCCGAAGCCGGATAGATGACCGCCTCCTCCAGCTGCTCTACAGACCGCTGACTTTCCACATCAAAGCTGCGAATGGAATCCACCTCGTCGTCCCAAAGCTCGATCCGCACCGGCAGTTCCTCCGTCAGCGGAAAAATATCCAGGATGCCTCCGCGGATGGAGAACTGCCCCATGCCGTCTACCTGGGCCATGCGCTCATACCCCAGCGCCGTCAGTCTCCGCTTCCATTCCTCGATATCGATCGTCTCGCCGGAACGAACCTTTAGAATCTGGCTGCGCAGAGCGGAGAGCGGCAGAAGATGATCCATAAGCCCGTCAAGCGTCGCCACGACCACGCCGCCGCGCCTTTCAGCTTCGCTTCCTGACAATCCTGCCGTCTCTATACCGGCGCCCCGACCTGCTTCGTTCTCTGCATCCTCAATCAGCGCTTTTACCACCTGCATCCGCTGTCTGGTAATCAGATTTCCATGAATATCCGCGCTGTAGAACAGCAGATCCTTCGCCGGGTACAGCCACACGCGGTCCCCAAAACACTGAAAATCGTCATAGATCTCTTTGGCGCGCGCCTCATCATAGGTCACAACCAGCTTCCAGGCCAGACTTTCCCCCGCCTCCTGCATCAGATGAACCTTTTGGGAATCCATGCATCCGCTGACCTGAACCGGGCCGCGCCCGCGGTTTAAATCCGTATTCAGTTCCTCGAATTCCGCCAGCTCTGCCAGCGCATTTTCAAATACTCTGCTCATATTTCACCGTACCGGTTATCACTCCGCCTCTGTTTCTCTGGTTTTCTTCGCATTGAACCGGTTCATCGCCGCGGCCGCGCCCTCCGCAAGAAGCACGCACACCGCTTCTGCCGCCTCGTCAAAGGTCTCCTCCATCTGCTCCCATTCTCCTTTGGAAAAATGGCTCAGTACATAGTCGGCCAGATCCATGCGCTCCGGTTTCGCGCCAACGCCTACCTTTACCCGCGGAAAATCCTGCGTCCCCAGCAGGGCAATTATGTTCTTCATACCATTGTGACCCCCGGCGCTGCCTTTTGTCCGGACCCGCAGCTGACCAGGCTCCAGGCTGACGTCGTCATAGACGACGATCACCTGCTCCGGCAGCGTCTGGTAGAAATCCACCGCGCTCTTTACGCTCTCTCCACTCAGATTCATGAATGTCTGCGGCTTCATAAGCATTACCTTCTGCCCGCCGATCATCCCTTTCCCGCAGAAAGCCCGATGCTTCCGCTCCGTTACCTGGATATCATACCGCTTCGCCAGCCGGTCGATAACCTCAAAGCCCATATTATGTCTCGTGTGCTCGTATGGTTTTCCCGGATTGCCCAGTCCTACTATAATATACATCGCTCGGAATCTCCTTATTCTATGCACGCACAAAGCGCTAGCTGACAAAAGCGGGGGATATACTCCCGCGCAGCTAACGCTGTTTTCTTTTCGTTCTCCATAATAACCGCGGCATCTTTTTTATTATACTGGACAAAACGTGGAATTTCAATCCCTTTTCCAACCGGCAGACGCGCCCGGCGCCCTTTCTGCAGGGAAATAAAATACGCGCCGGTCATTCCCCCGGTGAAAGCCGTCTCCCGGGTTCGTGACCGACGCTGTCTGTTCTGCCTCTTCTATGGATGTCTATGCGGCTTATATGCCGCCTCAGTTTCCGCTGTTTTCTCGCTTTTCAGTATAGCGGGAAACGCGAAATATGAAAGCAAGCTTTCATACTTTACCGTTATGGCAGATATAAAACCCGCCATGTTACGGAAATTTCGCTGCGCTTCCTGCGTAGCAGACCGCCGAACCGCCTACGTCCGGCCGTCATCACACTGTGCTTCCGAATATACCGTCGCTGCCTGCCTCTGTAGTCTCATACCTATCCAGAATCACACGCTGAATCATATCCCTTGTTTCGGAATTAATCGGATGAGCGATATCGCGATATTCGCCTTCGGCCGTCTTACGGCTGGGCATCGCAATGAAGAGTCCGCGCTCCCCTTCGATAACCTTGATGTCATGAATGACAAACTCGTTATCAAGGGTTATGGAAACAATCGCCTTCATCTTCCCTTCCTTGTCGATCTTCCTGACCCTTACGTCTGTGATCTGCATACTGTACTCCTCTCTGTCTTCATCTGAATTCCCGCCTGCGCTTTAAGTACGGCACGGGTGGAGCGAAGCAAGGCGTACGCTCCCTTCCATCGCCTACAGCGTGTACCGGGCATTCTGCTCGACAATGATTTTCACATCGCCGGGCGATCCGATATACGTTGAGTTGGCTCGTATCGTGTCACGGCTTTCTACGATACAATTCTCAATAACTGAATTGTCGCCAATATATACATCATTGAGGATGATGGAATTCTTAATCACGCAGTTATTACCTATGTACGCCTGTCGGAACAGAATGGAGTTCTCTACAACGCCATTGATAATGCTGCCGCTGGATACCAGGCTGTTCTTCACCACCGCGCCGGGATTGTATTTGGCGGGCGGCATATCGCCGACCTTCGTATAGATTTCCGGGTACTCGCGGAAGAAATAATTTCTTACCTCCGGCTTCAGGAAATCCATATTGGTTTTATAGTAGGATTCCACGGACGCGATATTACTCCAATAGGTATCCAATTCATAGGCGTAAATCCGCTTCGCATTCTTATAGCGAACCAAAATATCCTTGACGAAATCAAACCGGTCCTCCTGCGCGGCCCGCTCGATCAGCTCGATCAGCTGGCGCCGCCGAATCACATAGATTCCACAGGAAATGGTATTGGAATCAGCCACCATGGGCTTCTCCTGAAAATCCAGAATCCGTCCGTCGTCCGCCACCTTCATGACGCCGAACCGGGTCACGTCTTCGCCGGCCGGCATCGTCTTGCAGACAATGGTAATGTCCGCCTTTTTCTCTACATGGTACTCCAAAACTTTGTTGTAATCCAGCTTGTAAATACCGTCGCCCGCCGCTATCACCACATAGGGCTCATGGCTGCTCTTCAAAAAATCAAGATTCTGATACAGCGCGTCCGCTGTCCCGCGATACCAGTCGTTGTGTTCTGTTGTGATCGTCGGAGTGAACAGATACAGACCGCCCTGCTTGCGCCCGAAGTCCCACCATTTGGAAGAATTCAGGTGTTCATTCAGGGAACGGGAGTTGTACTGCGTAAACACCGCCACTCTGGAAATGTGGGAGTTGGACATACTGCTCAGTACAAAATCCACACTGCGGTAACTGCCGGCGATGGGCATCGCCGCGATCGCCCTCTTGTTGGACAGTTCCCGCATCCGCTTGCTGTTGCCGCCTGCCAGTACAATACCGATCGCCCTCATCGCAAACCACCTGCCTTCATGATGGATTCGCCGCTCTTAAGCTCTCCTCCCGGATAATCCTCCGAAACGGTCTCGCCGGAAATCGCCGTATTTCGGCCGATCTTCACGCCGTCCGGAATCACGCTGCGCTCCCCGATCGTAGCCAGATCCGACTGGTATACCTTGGAGTCGTATGTATTGGGAGCGTACTCGCCGACGCCAATCTGCACCTGGCTGCCCACACGCACATCCTCGGCTATAATGGCCTTATCAACCGCCGTCCCGGCCCCAATGACAGCTCCCCGCATAACGATGGAATCCCGCACAACCGTTCCCGGCGCGATGACGACGCCGGCTCCGATCACGGAATTTCTTACCTCTCCGTAAACCTCGGTTCCCTCGCCGATGATGCTGCGCTCCACTTTGGCCGTATCCGCGATAAACTGAGGCGGGATAATGTCGCTCTTCGTATAAATCTTCCAGTATTCCTCATAGAGGTTAAATTCAGGAATGATGTCGATCAGCTCCATATTGGCTTCCCAGTAGGAGCTTAAGGTGCCGACATCCTTCCAGTAACCATTGTATTCGTAAGCAAAAATCCTCTTGCCCTTCTCATGGCAGTAAGGAATAATATGTTTGCCGAAATCACACCCGGGAACCTCCGACAAGGCAATCAGCGCATCCCTCAGCACCTTCCACGTAAAAATGTAGATGCCCATAGACGCCAGATTACTTCTGGGGTTGGCCGGCTTCTCTTCGAAGTCTACGATTCGATTAGTGTCGTCTGTGATTAGTATGCCGAATCGGCTGGCTTCTTCAAGCGGTACAGGCATGGCCGCTATGGTCACGTCTGCATTATTGGCTTTGTGATAGTTGAGCATGACTTCATAGTCCATCTTATAGATGTGGTCGCCCGACAGAATCAGTACATATTCCGGATTATAACTCTCCATATATTCCAGATTCTGAAAAATGGCGTTGGCCGTTCCGGTATACCAGTCGCTGCCCATGCTCTTCTCATACGGCGGAAGTATCGTGACACCGCCAACATTTCGATCCAGATCCCAGGGAATCCCGATGCCAATGTGGGAGTTCAGCCGCAATGGCTGATACTGCGTCAGAACACCTACCGTATCTACGCCGGAATTAATACAGTTGCTGAGCGGAAAATCGATGATGCGGTATTTCCCCCCAAATGATACTGCAGGCTTGGCCACCTTCTGCGTAAGGACGCCTAATCGGCTTCCTTGACCGCCAGCCAGCAGCATTGCAATCATCTCTTTCTTGATCAAACTTTCACCTTCTTGCTGTTGTACTTAAGTCGAAGCGCAGTACATGTCCGCAGAGCGGACAGTGTCCATCGCATATATAAACAGTATAGCACATATTTTTTGAATAGTGAATAAAATAATAAAGATTTTTCGGCCCCAAACCATGCAAGATTCGACTTTTTATCTATCCTTATGCTATATTTAAATCTTTTTTAAGCTTTTCTATCCCGCAACTTTCCCTCTGGAAACCCTTGAATCGTATAGGAAAATAAAGTATAATAATTTCATATGGCAGCTTCCCAATCTGACGGGGCCGCAGACAGTATATTGCGTATTTTCAAAAGGAGATTATTTTTATGAATCTGATTACCGTAAGAGAATTATACCGCAGCAGAGAAACTTATTTTGACAAAGAAATCACCATCGGCGGCTGGGTCAGAAGCATCCGCGATTCGAAAGCCTTCGGGTTTATTGTCGTCAGCGACGGTTCTTATTTTGAGACGCTTCAGGTGGTATTCCATGATACCATGGCCAACTTTGATGAGATCCGCAAACTGAACGTGGGCGCAGCCATTATCGTGACAGGCACGCTGGTGGCGACGCCCCAGGCGAAACAGCCCTTTGAGATCCAAGCCGCGGCGGTGGAGATCGAAGGAACCTCCGCGCCGGATTATCCGCTGCAGAAGAAACGCCACAGTTTCGAATATCTTCGGACCATCTCCCATCTGCGCCCAAGAACCAATACGTTTCAGGCTGTGTTCCGCGTCCGCTCCCTGATCGCCTATGCGATCCACAAGTTCTTCCAGGAGAGGGATTTCGTCTATGTACACACGCCGCTGATCACCGCCAGCGACTGCGAAGGCGCCGGCGAGATGTTCCAGGTAACGACACTGGATCTGGACAATCTTCCCCGGACAGAGGACGGTTCCGTGGATTATATGCAGGATTTCTTCGGCAAGCATACCAGCCTGACCGTCAGCGGACAACTGAACGGCGAGACCTACGCGATGGCCTTCCGCAACATCTACACCTTCGGCCCCACCTTCCGCGCGGAGAATTCCAATACGACGCGCCATGCGGCGGAATTCTGGATGATCGAGCCGGAGATCGCGTTTGCCGATTTGAAGGACAATATGGCTCTGGCTGAGAGCATGCTCAAATATATTATCAATTATGTCCTGGAGAACGCTCCGGAGGAGATGAATTTCTTCAATCAGTTTGTGGACAAGGGGCTTTTGGAACGTCTTCACAGCGTGGTAAACTCCGAATTCGGCCATGTGACTTACACGGAGGCCATCTCGCTTCTGGAGAAGAATAATGACAAATTCGACTATAAAGTATTCTGGGGCTGCGACCTTCAGACTGAGCATGAGCGCTATCTGACGGAACAGATTTTTAAACGCCCTGTATTTGTTACCGACTATCCGAAGGAGATCAAGGCGTTCTACATGAAGATGAACGACGACAATAAAACGGTTGCGGCCATGGACTGCCTGGTGCCCGGCATCGGCGAGATCATCGGCGGCAGCCAGCGCGAGGATGATTACGATAAGCTGCTTAATCGGATGCACGAGCTGGGACTTAAGGAGGAGGATTACCAGTTCTACCTGGATCTGCGGAAATACGGCTCTGCCCGTCACTCCGGCTTCGGCCTGGGCTTCGAGCGGTGCGTCATGTACCTGACCGGCATGGGCAACATCCGCGACGTCATCCCGTTCCCGCGGACAGTGAACAACTGCGAACTGTAAACGCAGCCCGAGAAGGCGCCGCCGAGGCGAAGCCTTCGGTTTGCGCTCACCTACTTACGTCAAAAGATATGGGAGGACGATAAGCTATGAAATTCCTTCATACCGCCGATATCCACTGGGGGATGGTTCCGGACGGCGACAAACCCTGGAGCAAGGAGAGGGCGCAGGCAATCAAGGATACCTTCGCGCAGATTATCAATCTGGCGCGGGAGCGGGAAGTGGATCTTCTGCTCATCTCCGGCGACCTGTTCCATCGGCAGCCTCTGCAGAAAGATCTGAAAGAGATTAACTATCTGTTCTCCACGATTCCTTCTGTCCATGTGGTTCTCATCGCCGGCAATCATGACCGTATCCGCCCGAATTCGGCGATCCTGAGCTTTTCGTGGGCTCCCAATGTCTCCTGTCTGATGAGCGGGGAGATGGAGAGCGTCTTCTTCGAGGACTGCAATACGGAAGTTCACGGTTTCAGTTACCATACGGCGGAGATCCGCGACAGTCTTTCGGCTGACCGCCTCGACGCCCCGTTCGACGGCCGCATTCATATCCTGATGCTTCATGGCGGGGACACCGCTCATCTGCCCCTGGACCGGGGCGCGCTGGCTTCGTCCACCTATACCTATCTTGCGCTCGGACATATTCATAAGCCGGAAATCGTCGTGGAAAATAAGGCGGCCTTCCCCGGTTCGCCGGAGCCTCTGGATCACACGGAAACAGGCCCTCACGGCGTCTTTTTAGGCAATATAAACCCGGTGACCCGCCAGGTAGACTCACTGGAATTCGTCCAGCTGTGCCGTTCTCAGTATGTGCCGCTGATCGTCAATATCACTCCGCACACCACCAACGCAGAGCTGGAGCTTAAGATCTCGCAGGAGATCAAAAAGCGCGGCTCCCAGCATATCTACCGCTTCCGCATCCGCGGTATGCGCGACCCGGAAGTGGAATTCGACCTGGAGAACCTGGCCGCACGCTTCCGCGTCGTGGATATTGTGGACGAATCGGAACCCCAGTATGATTTCAGCGCGCTGTTCGCAGAACATCCAAGCGACATGATCGGTTTCTATATCCGGGCCTTCGACAAGCCGGATCCCAGTCCGGTGGAAAAGAAAGCCCTCTACTACGGAATCAATGCATTGCTGCGCACGACAGACGAAAGGAGTTAATCCATGAAATTCCTGGAACTACAGATCAAAGGATTTGGTAAATTCCATGACCGCAGCATCGCATTCGAGGATGGCGTCAATGTGGTGTACGGCAAAAACGAGGCCGGCAAATCCACAATCCACACCTTCATCCGCTGCATGCTCTTCGGCCTGAAACCACAGCGCGGCCGGGCAGCCAAAAAGGATCTCTACAGCCAGTACGAACCCTGGGAGAACAGCGGGACCTATGAGGGCGCCCTGCGGCTGGAACACGAGGGACATATCTATCGCATCGAGCGGACTTTCCGCAAAGATAAAAAGGAGCTTCATATCATCGACGAAACCCTGGGCAGGGAGATAGAGGCCACGGACGCTTTCATGGACGGACTGCTTGGGGGGCTGACCGAGACGGCCTACAACAATACCATCAGCATCGGCCAGCTTAAAAGCGCTACAGACGGCGGTATGGTCATGGAGCTGAAAAACTATATTGCCAATATGAACACCTCCGGCAATATGGCCCTGAACATAACCAAAGCTTCCGCCTTTCTGAAAGCCCAGAAAAAGGAGCTGGAGAGCCAGCTCCTTCCGGAAGCCGCCCGTTCCTATACGATGTTATTGAGCGAGATCAAAACGATTGAGAAGGACATCGCCTCTCCGGAATATGCCAACCAGCTGCCGGAATACCAGAAGCTCCGGAACGACACGCGCTGCGAGATCGAACAGAAACAGGCTGAAAAAGAAGATCTGCTTCAAAGGGCTGCCAGAGGACGCCAGCTTCTGGAACAGAATCAGTTTCCGGACAGAAATTCCATCGACCAGTACGAACAGCAGACGGAAGATCTCTATGCGGATTACCAGGCACTGAAGGAACAGAGCGAGAAAAAATCGAGCAAAATCACAGCAGGCATTTTCCTGACCCTGACCCTGCTCCTGGCGGGCGGTTCCATCGTCATTTTCGCCCTTAGCAGCCGTCTCAGCTTTCTGTACGACATCGGCATTCCGCCGCTGTACGCGACCATAATTCTTGACGTGCTGGCCGTCTGCTGCGGCGTTATCTGCCGAACTCTCCTGAGCCGTACCAAGCGGCTGAATAAGGATCTCTCCCTCTGCAGTCAGGCGCTGCAGGAGACCTTCCGCCGCCATATCGGGGAATCCGATCTATCGGAGCAGGCGCTTGATTCCTTCCGCGCCAGGATGGCCGAATTTAAGCGTCTGAATACTGTGACCGTGCAGACGGAAAATGCCGTGGCCGCTATCACCGGCGAAATCGCCGCCCTCAACGCAAAGCAGAACGACTGCAGCGACGCTATCATCAAACAGCAGAAGCTGCAATGGGAACTCGAGAAAAAGCTGGAGCTTCTGGCCGGTTACAAGAACCAGATGGAAGCCCTGAAACATACGCTGGCCGAGAATCAGCGGATTTCCCAGGAACTGGCCGCCATCGATCTGGCCCAGGAGACCATGAACGACCTGTCCATGTCCATTCGGGACTCTTTTGGGCTTTATCTGAACAAGACGGCCTCCGACCTGGTGGCCGGCATCACAGGCGGCATTTATTCCAGCATGAGCATCGACGAAAATTTGAACGTATTTATGAATACACGCGCCAAACTGGTGCCGATCGAGCAGGTTTCCAGCGGCACGATGGATCAGATCTATCTGGCGCTGCGTCTGGCAGCCGCCAGGCTGATCCAGGGGGACAAGGAAGATATGCCTTTGATTTTTGACGACAGCTTCGTCCTCTACGATGACGATCGGCTGAAAAGCGCGCTGAAATGGCTGACCAAATCCTACGGCGGTCAGCTGATCATCTTCACCTGCCACCAGAGAGAAGCGCAAATGCTGACTGCGAATCAAATCGGATATCATCTGATCCGCATCTGACCGTTCGACCGACATTGACCGAAAATGGGCTGCCGCCGGCAGCCCATTTACTCATTGCATCCGTATGCGCTTTTACTCTTCCTCAAACTGATCCTTCCCCACATAGCACATCGGGCAGACCCAGTCCTCCGGCAGATCTTCAAACTCTGTTCCGGGTTCGATTCCGTTATCCGGATCCCCTTCTTCCGGATCATACACATAACCGCAAACCAAACATACGTATTTCTTCATCCCAATGCCCTCCTTCTTTTATTTGCGGACGGTTGCATCCGCCCCTTTTGGATATCTCCTTTAGTCTACCACAAAAATATCATTTCTACCACTATCTTCTGACAAATTCTTTTGCATTCTTCACCGCTGATATGATATACTGGTTTCAGACACCGGGCAGCATTCCGGAAACACCCTAAAACAACACGCAGGAGGTTCCCATATATGGCCGAAATGGAGTTTCAAATTGAACGTGCAACCGAAGCGGATTACCTGATCTTCGCCGACATTATCCAGACCGTCTGGCGTCTTATGGACGAAAAAGACTGGTATATCGCGGATAACTCCGCTTACACCTATCACATGCTCAGCTCCGGCGAGGGACTCGGCTATAAAGCCGTGGAGACACAAACCGGTAAAGTCGCCGGCGTTTTCTTAGCGGTAATCCCCGGCCTTTCCGAGGAAAACATGGGACGGGACGCAGGGCTGGCGGAAGAGGAGCTTGTGAAAGTGGCCCACATGGATACCGCCGCCGTTCTTCCTGAATACCGCGGCAACCACCTCCAATACCGGCTGATGCAGGCCGCCGAGGCAGATCTGCGTGCGCGGGGCTTCCGCTATCTCATAGGCACTGTGCATCCGGACAACGTCTACAGCATGAATAACGGCCTGACGCAGGACTACAAGGTCATCGGCGAGAAAATGAAACACGGCGGGAAGCGGCGGGCGATTCTGCTGAAAGAATTGACATAATCTCTTTATACCGTTTCCTTCCAGCGGAGCCTGTGCAGTTCCCCCTGAAGCGTCATTTCGGCAAAACCGTTCTGACGCAGGGCCTCATAAAGGACGACTGCGACAGAATTCGAAAGATTCAGGGAGCGGATATCGCCCCACATAGGAATGCGCACGCAGTTTTCCTGATTTTCCAACAGAATCTCCTCCGGAATCCCGGCGCTTTCCTTGCCAAACATAATGTAAGCATCCGGGGCATAATGGACATCGGTGTAGAGCTTTCGGCCTTTTGTCGTCGCCATATAGATCCGCTCGCCGGGATGACGGGCCAGAAAATCCTCATAATCGTCATAGACCGTCACATCCAGTTTGTCCCAGTAATCCAGGCCGGCCCGCTTCAACATCCGCTCATTCAGCTGAAAGCCAAGCGGGCGGATCAAATGAAGCCGCGAGCCGGTGGCCACGCAGGTGCGGCCGATATTACCGGTATTGGCCGGCATCTCCGGTTCCAGAAGTACAATATTCACGGCCGATTCCTTTCCACAAATCTTGCCATCCGCCCCAGTGCCTCTTTCAGGCTTTTGAGCGAATAGGCATAAGAGACTCTCAGATAGCCGTCGCCGCAGGCGCCGAAAGCGCTTCCAGGCACCACAGCCACCTTCTCCTCCTGCAGAAATCGGTTGGCAAATTCCTCTGACGACATTCCGAACTGCTTAATGCTCGGGAACGCATAGAAAGCCCCCTCCGGCTCAAAGCATTCCAAGCCCATCTCCTGAAACGCGTTCAGCACAAAACGGCGTCTCTGATCATACGACTCCCGCATCATCTCCACGTCCGCATCACCATTTTTCAATGCATCGACAGCGGCATACTGACTGGTCGTAGGCGCGCACATGATCGCAAATTGATGAATCTTCAACATCTGCTTCAAAATCTCCTTCGGCGCCGCCGCGTAACCAAGCCGCCAACCAGTCATCGCGTAGGATTTCGAGAATCCATTGATTAACACGGTTCTCTCCTTCATCCCCGGCAGAGATGCGATGGACACATGGCGTTCATTCCCAAAGGTCAGTTCACAATAAATCTCATCGGAAATTACAAACAGATCCTTCTCAATCACAATCCGCGCAATTTTTTCCAGCTCATTTCGGCGCATAACTGCACCGGTGGGATTGTTCGGAAACGGCATGATCAGGATTTTGGTCTTATCGGTAATCTTCTCCAGCAGCTTTTTCGGCGTCAGCTTGAACTGATCCCTCTCCTCCATCTCAATGATCACCGGCTTCCCGCCCGCCAGGATCGTGCATGGCACATAGGACACGAAACAGGGCTGGGGAATCAGCACCTCGTCCCCCGGATCCAGCATAGCGCGGAGGGCAATATCAATCGCCTCGCTGCCGCCTACCGTCACCAGAATCTCCGCATCCGGCTGATAGACCATATCGCAGCGGCGGTAAAGATAATTGCAGATCTCCCTCCGCAATTCCGCAAGTCCCGCGTTCGATGTATAAAAGGTCCGTCCCTTCTCCAGGGAATAAATGCCTTCCTCCCGCACATGCCAGGGCGTATCAAAATCCGGTTCGCCCACTCCCAGCGAGATGGCGTCCTTCATCTCGCTCACGATATCGAAAAATTTACGGATGCCTGACGGCTCGATCTGAACAATCTTCTCAGAAAGCGGATTTCTCATGGCGTAACCAGCATCCTTTCATCATGGATTTCCTCTACAAGCGCCGTACCATGATCTTTGTACTTTTTCAGCACGAAATGCGTGGCTGTACTTAACACGGAATCCAGGGTGGAAAGCTTGCTGGAAACGAACAATGCTACCTCCTTCATGGTTTTTCCCTCAATAAATACCGTAAAATCATAAGCCCCGGACATCAGATAGACGGCATTCACCTCATTGTACTGATAAATGCGCTCGGCAATCTTATCAAAGCCCATGCCGCGCTGGGGCGTCACCTTCACCTCAATTAAAGCCATCACCTTTTCCTCGGAGGTGTTATCCCAATTAATCAGGGTATGATAACCGCAGATCACATGCTCTTTCTCCATATCAGCGATGGCATTGGCAACCGCCGCCTCGCTCTCACCCAGCAGGACCGCCAGATCTTTCAGGTCAATTCTTGCATTCTTCTCCAGAATCGCTAAAATCTTTTCTCTCATTACAGTGTCCTCCTCTTTTCCGTCTTTCCTATTACAGCAGAACCGGACCGGATAAGACCCAGCCTGCAGAGTTCATCCTCCCGGGGCCGTTCCATGAAACCATGCACATCGCCATAAAAAATTTCGCGGACAATATCCGGCCGCACGCTCCCGATCACCGCGGCCGCAATCCCCTCGGCCTCCAGCCTTTGAACCAGCCGCCCGCCGTTATCCGATACCAGAACCACACAGCCATCCGACAGCAGCCGGTAGGGATTCAACGCGTACCGCTCACAGAGCTCAATCGTCCCCTGCTTTACCGGAATCCGCCGCAGATCCACCATAAATCCCAGCCGATAAGCGCCGGACAGATTCCAAAGGGCGGTATAAATACCGCCCTCACCTGCTTCTTCCCATTCAGTTGCACCCCAATCGGTCCAATTCGGGAAACTGCCGCGCGGCGCTTCCGCCTGCTGACGACCGCTCAGACTGCGAAGAGCGTCCGCCATCGGATCTTTCTTCTGCAGATCCCGGATATAAGCCTTTGAAAACCACCTGGCCAATTCTTCTGACCGTTCCTCCGCAATCCGTCTGGAACCTGCATATCCCGCATAACCGGCTGCAACCAGTTCCTGTCCGGGCGTCATAGAACCATGGTTATTTCTCTCAATTTGTCTCATCATCGGTTTCCCACTCCCCGGCCGGCGCCGGGATCTCCGGCATCAGCGTCTGCTGCGCCTCTTCCGACGCGGCCTGCACTGCCGGGCCCACCCGATAAATGGCCGGAGACGCGCTGTACGTATCCGTATGGAGCAATGTCCGCTCCACCTCAACGCCGTCTACACGGACACATTTCCACAGCCGCGATTTGCGTCCCGTATGGGACGCCTGTTCCTTGATCTTCTCCCCCGGTTCCAGGGAAGCGTCATATCTGGTGACCGCATCCGGCGGAGGCGTCGTACTCAACGTCTCCGAAATATACTCTACCGTGCGGTTCGCCGGACGCACTTCCCGGCCATAAATCGTGAAGCTTAACGTCTGACCGGACGTTTGGGCCTCCACATAAACCGGCGTATCGTACGGATTCGTAATCTGGATATCTTTATAAGTGCCCGCAATCGCCGCGTCCCTGGACGGCGGCACATAGGTAACAATCATCGAATGGCTCTGCCTCTGCGTAATCTCAAGCTCCGCCAAAAGCGCCGCGTTATACAGAGTCGTCGCAATCTGACAGACACCGCCTCCCACGCTGTCCACTACCTGCCCATTCTCATAGGCAGCCGCCGTGGCATAACCATTGGCTTTTGTAAACGGCTGCATGGCGGCATACCCTGAAAGCGTCTCGCCCGGCATCAATACCGTGCCGTTAATCTTAGCCGCCCCCACGCGCAGATTCGCCGCCCGGCTGCTGCTGCTTCCGGAAAAATCCGTCGAATATGTCCCCAGCATATCCTGAATCGCGGCCAGCATCTCTGTTGTTTTCACAGGACGAACCGGCATAAACACCGCCTCCGCCGTAATCGGCTCAGAAAAGCCGCCTGCAGCGGCGTCCTCCACTGCTTTCCGGAGCGCGGCACTGGTCGCTTCCACATCTACCGCCATTCCGTCCTGCGAGGGCGTCACTACAAAGCTTCCGTTCTCCCGTACAATAGCGGCATCCACTGCAGGTACAGCAAATCCGCCGCAGACCGACGCAACATATTCGTCCAGTTCCGCGGCCGGAATCTGAAACTTCACTTCTACATCCACCGGGGACATCTCCAGATCCTTCTGCTTCAAATAACGCTCAATGAGATTCCCGGTTTCATACTCCCGCACAGCCTCAACTATCGCCTGATCGTTCACCCAGCGGAGACCAAGTCCCGCCGCGTCGCTCTCCACACGGCTTCCGGCGACGTCAAGCGTCACCTTCTGCCCTGCCACAAAAGCTGCATACTGCTCGACCTTCTCCTGCGCCTCTTCAATCTCCAATCCGCTTAGATCCTGCCCCCCTGCCGACAGCCCTTTCGGCACTGCCGCGATACTCTCGGACGGAGAAAACAGAAGCAGTCCCCACACTGCCGCGGCAAATCCCGCTATTTCCCAGACATTCCCCATAATCTGCTCCTTTAACAGCTGGTCTGCCCGGTCTTTGGGATTTTGCCTCCTGCTCTAATCTAAAAATGAAGCGAGCCAAGCACCATCGGCGCCACCATGGCCAGAACCAGCAAAATTACGATAATCGAAGATACGATCTTCTTCGTTTTCTTATTATTGAAATCAAACATCGTTCCTCACCTCTTTATTCTTTTCTCAAATGTTCCTTCCTATTCTTCCTTACTGTGAGATCATTTTATCCGCCAATCTTAAAACTTCCTTGCGGAAAAGGCGGCCCGTTTCCACAGTTAAATCTATTCTATGCTATTTTACCGGTTCGCGCAAGACCTCTTTTTGCCTTTTTACAGCCGGCCGCGCTCCGCGATTTCCCATTTTTCCCATACCCTGTCTCAGACCTGGATTTTCATCACGCGGCCCGTGGCGTCATACTGGTAATAGCGGACGCCTGCTGCGTTCAGCATCCGTTTGGAAGCACGCACACCCGGGGTATCCGCGTATTTGTCCCGGCCATAGATAATCGTTTTAATCCCTGACTGAATAATCGCCTTGGCACACTCGTTGCAGGGAAACATGGTCACATACAGCTTGCTTCCCTCCAAGCTGCCGCCCCGATAGTTCAGAATCGCATTCAACTCACTGTGAGCGACATAGAGATACTTTGCATTATACGGATCCTCGTCCGCATTTTCACGGTTCCATGGGAACTCGTCATCTGAACAGCCGATCGGCAAACCGTTATATCCCATGGACAGAATCTTATTGTCCGCGCTGACAATGCAGCATCCCACCTGCGTATTCGGATCCTTGGAACGCATAGCCGACAGCTCCGCAACCCCCATAAAATATTCGTCCCAGGAAATGTAATCGCTACGCTTTTTGCTTTCACTCATTTGATTTTCCCTCCTTCTTCTCATCTGTGTAAATAATGTGATATCCTGCCGCCTTTGTCAGACGGTTCATGATCGCCTGTCCCAGATGATCGCGCGAAAAACTTTCCGAATAAATATAGTCCACGCCCAGATCGTCGAACTCCCGCAGTACCGCAAACAGGCTATGGGCGATGGTCTCCTCCTGCCCGCGCAGTCCCACGCTACGGACAACTCCCTGTGGATAGCGGTTCTTCGTCTCATCGGTACACAGAATACCGACCGCATATCCCTCAGACAAACGCTCACCGGCCAGACGGTTGATCATACGGACAACGGCGTCGCCCGGCCCCTGCGGTATCCGCGCCTCTCCTGTTTCATCCAAAGCGCGCGCGGCCAGCAGTGCTTCGCCAGCAGACCCTTGGCCTCTCTCTTCCACCAACACCAGTTCCGCCTTCGGCGCATAATGCCGATACTTCATACCAGGGGCCTTCGGCCTTACATCCGCCGCCACCGGTCCTGTGATCGCCGGATCGACAGCGGTCTCTCCTATGGCGTCCTGCAGCATTTCCATCGTGACGGCTCCCGGCCGCAGAAGCATGGGCACCGGTCCGGTCACATCCACGATCGTAGATTCCACCCCGATTCCCACAGGGCCTCCATCGAGAATCATCTCGATCCGTCCGTTCATATCTTCAATCACATGGTTCGCTGTCGTCGGACTGGGCCGTCCGGATAGATTGGCGCTGGGCGCCGCTACAGGCACTCCCGCAAGGGCAATCATCCGATTGGCAATCGGATCGCTCGGCATTCGAACTGCCACGGTATCCAGTCCGCCTGTCGTTCCATACGGAACGATACTGCTTTTTGAAAATATCATCGTCAGTGGACCAGGCCAGAACGCTTTCATCAGCTTCCGCGCCGCTTCCGGCACTTCCCGCACCAACGGCGTAAGCTCTTCCTCCTTCGAAATATGCAGGATCAACGGATTATCAGACGGCCGGCCCTTGGCCGCGTAAATCTTCCTCGCCGCCGCGTCATCCAATCCATTCGCACCCAGACCATATACGGTCTCTGTCGGGAACGCTACCAGACCTCCGCTCCGCAGGATCTGCGCGGCCTCAAGAAGAAGCGCATCCAGCTTCTCTCTGTCTGCCGCTTCCCACACAGCGGCCGCCTCTTTCGCCGCCTCTGAATTTTCCGCAGCATTTGCCATCATGCCCAGCTTTTCTCTGTCAATCACTACAACCTTCGTGTCCATATAAAATCATTTTCCTTCTTCCACACTGCCGCAACCCTGCAATTACTCCAGATTATACTTCTTTCCTTCAGGCATGTAAAGCCAAAAATCTTTAGTTCTTATTTTCTTCTGCAAATTCTATATATAGAAAGAATCTCCCGATCAGAGGGCCGCATGAAATATTCCGAATCCATCATGGCGCTTTTGATGTTTTTCCTGGTCTTCCAACTGTCACAGCAGGCCGCCGTCATCGTATCCGCATCCGCTGCCGGGAGCGCCGCTTCCGTCCAGGGCGGGAATATATCCCCAAAGCCGGTGGTCGTCCTCGACAGCGGGCACGGGGGATTCGACCCAGGCAAGATCGCAGTAGACGGCTCCCTGGAAAAAGATATCAATCTCCAGATCGCTCAGCGTGTGAAGCAGTATCTGGAGGCTTCCGACGTAAAGGTCATCATGACCCGCGACTCAGATATCTCGCTGAACAGTGAATCCGATTCCAATAAAAAATCCGCTGACATGCGTAACCGCTGCCAGCGAATCAACGACGCCTCCCCGGACCTGGTGGTTAGCATCCATCAAAACAGCTACCACGAAGAATATGTAAAGGGAGCGCAGGTATTCTATTATAAGACCTCTGAAAAAGGCAAAAGACTGGCCGAGATCCTGCAGAAACGCTTCGACTATGTCTTAAGCGAAGAAAATACGCGCACCGCCAAAGCCAACGACAGCTACTACCTGCTGCTCCACGTCAAAAGCCCCATCGTCATCGTGGAATGCGGTTTCTTAAGCAACTGGTCTGAGTCGGCCCTCTTAAATACGGAAGAATATCAGGATAAAGTGGCCTGGACGATCCATATGGGGATCATGGAATATCTGAACACGCGGTGAGGACGCGGCTTTCTGCATCCAGCGCTACTTTTCCTCCTTCTGGAACGTATTATAATCGCAGACCGCATCCTCCACGATCTCATCCAGATACATGCTTTGGATATTCGTACGGTTGTATTCCTGCCACAGCTTGTATTCCCAGGCATCCAGCGCCTCCTGACGCACCTCAAACGCCTTACCGGCCACAGAGTAAGCGTTCATATAGGCGTAGAATTCCGCCATCGCATCCCTATCCTCCGGCAGAAGTTCCTCGCCTTCCAGACTGTTGTATGCCTGGTCATAGAACACGGCACGCAAAAACTCCCCGGCATACTCTTCGAAATTCTGCAGATTCACATCCGGATTATCATGTCTGTCCGCCCAGGCTTTCACATCCACCCGCTCAGTATGGTAATCATATTTCTCCGGCCCAAAATATTTCAATACGCCGTACTGGCAGGGCGCCATAGCCAAACTGCTGGTTACAATCTCATTCACATTGTAGAACTGTGAGGCCCTGTAATGCTGCACATGAAGATGGCCGCTCAAAAACAAAGTGACCCCCCAATCATCCAAAAACTGCTCCAGCTGTTCCCCATGCTCGATCGTACAGTCATCTTCATAGATACGGCTCTCATCCAGCAGATTGTGATGCGCCACTGCGATTACGTTCCGCCCTTCCATCCAGGCTGTATCCATCCACTCGGTCATCCACTCATAGGTCTCCAGTCGGATCACACCGCCTACGTGATTGCCATTCTCATACTGGCAGCTGTCCAGCATTAAAAGCCAGGTGCCGTCAGACAGCTCATACAGATAGCTCAAAGAAGCCGGATCCCGGCTTATCGCTTCCTTATAACCGTAGTCCGCATAAATCTGCGCGAACCGATCCGGCGGCGTCTGCTCTGTAGGGACAGTCTGCGCCCCCTGATAGCTGGTCGCCAGCGGATTATTCAGATCATGGTTACCGGGAATGACGACCACATCCACACCGGCACGCTCCACACGGGCCAGTTTCTGCGCCATTGCCTCATGGCTGGAAAGCTCCCCCTGCAGCGACAAATCACCGCTCAAAATCAAAGCCTGCGGCCTTCTCTCCACCACTGTATCCAAAAAGGCATCAAGAATCTCCCAGACATAGGGAACCACTTTTCCGTCCCCGTGCTCTGCCATTAGTTCAAACGCCTCGCCGAAATCGGTCAGTTCTTTTGCCAGGTAATGGATATCCGTAGCAATAAAGATCTCCGGATTCATGGATTCCGCCCCTGGCCCCACAATCTCCAAGGACTCTACCGTAGCGCCGGTCGTCCCTGGAACCCCTCCTCCGGGACCCACAGCCGCGCCAATCGTTTCCTTCTCTGTCTCTGGTTCTGATTCTGGTTCCGACTCCGGCGCCGATGCCTCCGTCTCTACAGCCACCGCCGTCTCCGAAGAAGACTGATAATAAGCGGAACAACCCCCTAACGTTAATGCGGCTGCAAGCAGAACAGCAATTCCCCTTCTTCTCATAAGTCTCCGCCTCTATTCATTCTCATTCACGACATCCCAAACGGCCTCCGTGTCCAGACCCAGCTTCCAACAAGCTACCCCCGCGAGTCCGTACCGGTCGATCAGTTCCATCTTAAGCCCAAGGGACCTCTCATCTTCCATCCAAATCTGCTGCACGGAATTCTCCCCCGTCAGTTCGCCATAATACTGGCCCAATTCATCCTGCCAGTAGAGCGCGACCTCGTTCTCCGTCACCCAGTTCTGCGCCGCTTCGAGACCAAGCGCCGTGGAACTTGGATTTTCTCCCCCCGTCTCCCATCGGCGCGTATAGAACGGCACCGCATTAATCACCTTCTCGGCCGGAACCGACGCCAGCGTATCCGCAATCCCCGCCTCCACAAACGGCAAAGACGCGACAGACCCAGGTTCTCCTCCGGAATAGTGCTCATCATATCCCATAATAATCACATAATCAACCACACGCCCCTGTTCCGCGCGGTTGTACCCATAGGTATATTCTGACGGAACATAATTATCAACAGACAGAATCACACCCTCATTGCGGCATGCTACAGAAAGCTCCCGAATAAACTGAACGTAATGAGGCATCGCCTCCTTGGAGATACTCTCAACATCCAGATTCAGCCCATCCAAATGAAACGTCCTCACTTCATTCATCAGGCGCTCAATCAGCTTCTGGCGAACAGACGTCTGGGCAAACAGCCGGGCGGAATCGACATTATCCCCCCGATTAAAATTATCCAGGACGGCCCAGACCTGAAGCCCCATCTCGTGGGCCTTATCTACATATTCCTGACTCGAAAGAGATTCATAATTTCCGCTATTATCTGTCAGCATCAGCCAGGTAGGCGCGATCACATTCACTCCCCTCGTCCTGGCCAGCAGACGTTCCATCTCCTGATTATCATTCTGGGAGAAGACCTGATGCCACACCAGGCAAATCCTCTCATCCAGAGAAATATTGGTATATTTCGGTTCGATAAAAGAACTGATCACCGGCTTCGGATGACTCTCCTGCAGCCGCTTATTCTGCAGCCACCCAATCATGCCATCGCCGGTCCGCACCCGCGACCACTCCTCGCCGCTCTCCAGGAGGACAACCTCGGCTCCCGCCTGTACGGTCGTCAGAATTGGACTCTTGATGCCCCCCTTCACCCGCACTGGCGTCGCCTTATCCACGGTTCCGGCCGTCTGCACATCCCACCGGTCATAGAGAAACAGCCTGTTGACCCCATCCACAAACAACTCCGAGCGGATATCGGTATAAGCAGCAACGAGACCCAGAGACAGATATACTTCGTCCTCCTCAACCAGAAGCAGCGGAAGACCATTTCCGCCCTGGGTCCGTCTGTCCGCGTACACAATCGAATCCGGAAGCGTGTATACCAGCATCTTTTCTATATCATCCCAATAAAACTTCTCATTCAGATTCTCATCCACCCAGACAATCGGGAGATACGCCTGTCCGTTCCGCACGATAACCCGCACCCCGGACAATCTCTCATCATTATAGAAAAATGCCGCTTCTTCCCCGGAAACGCCCAGAACTTCCCCGATATCAGCCATATCCTTTGTCGGTATGTAACGATCAATATATCTGGCCGCGAACACCCCCGCTATAATCAGAAAAAGCAGCGCGATCACAACCAGCACCGGAATAACAGTCCGCTTCAATATACTCCTCCTGTGTAGCTTCCCAGCTTCTGTCCGTTAAGTCTAATACAAGAACAGTATATCATACTTTTGTATAATAACTTCTTAAATTTTCTTTAATTCCCACCCACCCTATGCCCCACTTTCTGGCTGCAGACGGAAGATGACGCTCCCCGGGGCCCCACTTTTGATATAGGATCAGCGATTATAGACCCGGTCAAACCGAATCTCCCTCAGACATCCTTCAGCTGCGCCTACATAGTCGCACATATAAAAGGAACCGTCCTCGCCGACCTGGAATATTTTCTCCCAGTCCTCATCCTCCGGAATAACTCCGTCAATGTAGACAGGAATCCCCCTGGCCTCATAGCGTCTGAGGCCGTTCACATATTCTTTTTTCTCATCCTGCAGATAGTCGTCCATATTGATTTCCCTTCCTTATCCGCATAATTTTTCTCAGAGGATTTCTCCCTTTCCGGAGGCTTCTCGTGACACATCCAGGGGAGAAATCCCTCACAAGATCGTTCGCATAAACTCCATCAATGTCTGCGTAACAGTAAATGCGTCTGCTGAAAGTGGAATCCTCTGCACGGCCGGTTTGCGTCTTCTATTCCATCTGTTTCTGGATTCCTCGCTGCCAAAGGCCGCCAGGCATAGCCAGCCGTTTTTTGCGGCGCGTTCCTCCCATGCTTCCGGTTTCCCAAACGCACCCATCTGCCACTCGCTGAAAGAGACTGTCAAAAGTACCTTGTGACATCTGAGCAATTCTCCGACATTCTGCTCCGTCAGGCTTCCGAAATCAATCAGGATTTCCTCATAACCCTTATGAAGACAGTCTGCCAGAATACTTCCTGTGGACTCCGGATAGAAGTCCACCTCCTGAATCCGATAACGTTTTTCCATCGTTGAAAGTCCTGTGCAGACGCTGCCAAAACGTGCAAAATCTCCATGGTTGTTCCATTCCAGGACTGCCGTTCTCCGGCCGCATGCTCCGCACAGGTAATTGGCCGCAAGGACGCACAGATGCGTGGTTCCCATCGAGCGGCCCGCTCCCGTCACACCGATGACCCTGGGCGCTTTCGGCGTCCCCGGCGTCCCTTTTTTCTGAATCTTTCCCATAGTCCGCTCCGTTCCTCCTGCCGAAATCCCGGCAGATATCCGTCCATAATCGTCCGGTAAAAGGACTCCGCCCCGCTGTCCGGTTCAAAAGGATCCTCAAACCGCGGCACCCGGAAGCACCGTCTCCTCCCTCTGCCTTCCGGCATCCGAAAAGCGCCGGGAACCGCGTGATTAAACAGGAAGATGATCTCCTCCGGCTCCCCCTTCCCCGCAGCGGACTCCGGCAGCGGAAGACGATCCCACCATTTTCCTCCGCAAACCAACAACAGTATCCTCTCTCCGGCGTCTGTGCCTTCCTCCATCGCCGCCTCCAAATCTGTACCATAATCACGGATAATGATCGGATAGCTGCAGGGCCTTAGGCACACCGCCTCCCCATAGCGGGGCTTCATGGATAAATCCCGAAGTGTGTAAATTCCATAGGAATCCGCCTGAATCTGAAGCGTCTCCCCCATGGCACGCACATCGTTGGAACGGTTGTATTCCTCATACAGGACAGAGCTCCCCATCCGCTTAAGCCAGACAGCCAGGCCGATGGCGATGTGTGTGACGCCGGCTCCTGCCCGCGCACCGGCAAGAGCGATTGTAAGAGATGGTGATTTTGATTGACGCAAACACTCTGTTTTGGAGTGCAGCCCGGCAAGCGCCTCGCGTACATCCTCCGCCGTTTCATAGCGCAGGGCTGCGTCACGCTGAAGGCACCTGTGAATGACAGCTCCCAGTTGCCCGGGAAGCGTATGGAAAGCTTCTCCTGTCTGCGGCTGCCCGGCAGCCATGTAGAAAAGCACCGCGCCGATCTGATAGATGTCCGTGTAAATTCCCAGGCGTCCCGGATTTCGCTGTTCAGGTGCGGCAAAGCCTTCCGTGCCGTACCGTTCGCCGGCTGCATTCGCCGACGTCAGCGTGTCCGAATGGTCAAAGTCCAATAGCTTTACCTGTCCGTGGCACACCAACAGATTCCTTGGCTGCAGATCAAGATATAAAATAGGAGTTGCTTCTGCTGAATGCAGATAATGGACCAGATCGCAGATCTGAATACCGAAACGGATAACTGCGTCCTGGTTCAGAGGGCCTCGTCCCCTGACGAGGTCATAGATGGAGTCTCCTTCCAGAAACTCCTCGATCAGATAAAAAAAATGACTGTCCTCTTCCAGATCGTATACAATAGGGATACCGGGATGTCTGAGACGCTTGAGCAGCAATGCTTCCTTACGGAACTGATCATGGCAGGCCTTTGACCGATCGACTCGCTTGATGGCCCGATATTCTTCCAGCTCCCGGTGAAAAGCCAGATACACGGTGCCGCTCCGCCCCTGCCCTAGAATACGAATCAGCTGGTATTTTCCAAACAGAATGGTGTCCTTTTCGTCACCCCCTTCTGTCAATACCACCTCTTACAGTCCTTATTTTAATATAAAGCTGCCGATTTCGCAATGGAAAAATGAAATTTTCCAAAATTTTTTCGAAAATCTTTTACATAGGAATTGATATTTAGCCGTAACATATAGTATATTTATAGTGATGTATTTTATTCACATGCAAGGGAAGGATGTGATCCTGAATGAAAATAGAGCGTATCAATGAAAACCAGATCCGCTGCACGCTGACAAGCTTCGATCTAAGCGTGCGCAATCTGAACCTGCGCGAGCTGGCTTACGGCAGCGAGAAGGCGCGCGGATTGTTCCGTGAGATGATCCAAAAGGCCTCCAACGAGGTCGGCTTCGACGTCGAAGACATTCCGCTGATGGTAGAAGCCATTCCGCTGTCCAACGAGAGCGTCATGCTGGTCATCACCAAAATCGAGGATCCGGAGGAACTGGACACCCGCTTCTCCAAATTCTCACCGTCCTCTGACGACGAGTCCGATCTGCTTTCTGAGCTGGCCAGTGAGCTTTTGGAAGGTGCGGACGGTTTGGCCAAGCTGCTTGGCATCCCGACAGAGACCAAGACCCCGGCCGCGGACGGAGACGAGCAGACGGCAGAGCCTGACAATCAGGCCGCTGCCATCCGCGTATACACCTTCGACAGCCTGGATCGTATATCGGAGGCGGCAAGGGCCTGCGGCGGTCTGTACAACGGCATAAACACCCTCTATAAAAAGCCGGACGCCTTTCAATATTTCCTGGTTGTGTCCCATGAGGGCGCCGACGACCTGGCGTTCAGCCGCGCCTGCAACATTCTGGCGGAATATGGGCAGAAAATCCGGCATGAGTATGCCAGCGAAGCATATTATGAAGAACACTACGACGTTGTATGCCGGAACCGCGCTTTACAGGTAATGCAGAATCTGTAAGCGGGACCGCAGCATCTGGGCAGGCAAACCGCGGCTGTAACTGCTTCCAATTTAATACATTTGCATGCGCATTTTCCTCTTGAATATTTTGTGATTCTGTTATAGAATGATTACACATGTAAAGAATATTGAAGGAGGTATTTATTATGGCACGTGTAATTAGCGACGTTTGCGTATCCTGCGGAACCTGTGAGGCTGAGTGCCCGGTTGGCGCGATCTCCCAGGGCGACGGACAGTACGTAGTGGACGCTGACAGCTGCATCGATTGCGGCGCCTGCGAAGCAGCCTGCCCGACCGGAGCCATCAGCGAGGCCTAATGAAAGATTTACATAATGCCCTCCCCGGCTGGGGAGGGCGTTTTGTTATCCTATATCGTACCCTGCCCATGATAGAAAAGGAGAATCCATGAATTCCACAAAACCGCTTATTGGCCTTACAACATCCCATAATATCCAAACCGACGAAACGTATCTGCCGCCCGCCTGCCCCCGCGCAATCCTGGCGGCCGGCGGCATTCCCATCGCCCTTCCTCTGGAGGCTTCAGAGACAGATCTGCGGCAGCTTGTCTCCGCACTGGACGGATTCCTGTTCACCGGAGGCCCCGACGTACATCCCTTTCTCTTTGGAGAAGAAACGCTCGTAGGCTGCGGCAGCGCTTCCGTAAAGCGGGATCAGATGGAACTGACGCTTCTGAAACTGATCATGGAACAGAAGAAGCCGATCATGGGGATCTGCCGCGGTATTCAGGCGATCAATATCGGTTTAGGCGGCACAATTTACCAGGATATTCCATCGCAGGTAGAACGCGCACTCCCCATCGCGCACCAACAGCCATTCCCGCACCGGGTGCCCTCACATACGGTAAAAATCACTGACGGAAGCCTGCTGGCGGATGTAATCAGCGGCCGCTTCCTGGCGGAAGAAACCGCAGAGGCAGAATCAGAACCGTCTCCGCATCTGGTCATCCGCGTCAACAGTACGCACCACCAGGCCGTCTGTCTGACCGCGCCTTCACTTACGGCATGTGCCTACGCTCCAGACGGCATTATCGAGGGCGTGGAAATGAAAGATTATCCCTATCTGGCAGCCATACAATGGCATCCGGAATACCTCTGGGAGGAAGATCCTGCAGCCCTCAATCTGTTCCGCGGACTGATAAAAGCCTCTGCGGACGGCCGTCTCAGAACAGCTTCCGACCGCTCCTCCCAAACCGCTTCTTTTTAAAGAAAGGAACCTTTGTGGCCGCGGCTTCCGCCCGGCCTTTTCCTTTGCTCTGATAAGCCCGGATCGTCTCATCCAGCTGTTTAAAGCGTTCTTCTTCCTTCTCATCGCTGACGCGGAGCAGATATTCGACCTCCTTCATGACGCGGTCCGTCACATTTTCGCTGACCGCATCGCTCACATCCTCTGTAATCTCCTGGCTGATTCGGGCCATATTGGACTCTACGGCTTGTCCAATAATATGGTTCATGATATCCTGAAACCGGGCCATCTTCTCCTCCGCGCTCAGGATCTCCGCCGGTTCTGCTTCCCTGGCAGGAACCAGACTGCCGGTATCAGAATCGCCATAACCGGAATTCGCATTGCCATCTGCCGCGCCGCGGCAGGCGTCCTGCTTTGATGCGCCGGCGCCGGCTGCCTGGCCGCCCAAGATCCGGCCGTCCTGCCGCTCTGTATCCTCTTGTCCGGGTTCGTTCTGGCGCTCATCTCCATTTCCCGCCTTCTCCTTGGTCAGTTCCGCTCTCTTGCTAGTTTCCTTCCAGGCTGCTTTCATCTCTTCCTCCATAAGATCTTCGGTGATGGTGATATTCTCCATCGCGCCCGACATTTTATTCAAGGCGTTTCTGATCGCCTTCAGCTGATATCCCTTGTTCTTCAGATCCCTGATCTGACAGAACAGCCGGATGTGGTAATCCGTATAGTAGCGGTGCCCCATATCATTGCGTGGGATAGCAAGCTCCAGCTCGTCCTCCCAATAGCGAAGGACATGCGTTTCCACATCAACCTGCCTGGCCGCGTCCGATATCAAATAGCGTGCCTCAGCCATTCGAACCTCTCCTTTAGGCGACATGATTTCCGTACCTTGTTACTATACATATGCGTTGAGAATAAATATTATGCCGCAGAAGCCGCCATTTACACAAAAAAAGACCGCCAGAGACCGGCAGTCTTCTCATCGCCGGGTCTCTGACGGACGTTTTCCAAGTTATTGTCTCGCAATATTCACAAACCGCGTAATATCCGGTTTCCAAAGCAGATTTACAGTCCCGATCGGGCCGTTGCGCTGCTTGGCAATAATAATCTCCGCCGTATCCTTCGCTTCTGAATCCTTATTATAATAATCGTCGCGATAGAGAAACATGACTACGTCCGCGTCCTGCTCAATCGCGCCTGACTCACGCAGATCGGAAAGCATCGGCCGATGATCCTGACGGCTCTCACAGGCACGGCTCAGCTGGGAAAGGGCCACCACCGGAGCCTTAATTTCCCTGGCCAGCGCCTTTAGAGACCGGGAGATTTCCGAAATCTCCTGCTGCCTGTTATCGCTGGTCCGGCCGCTGCCGCTCATCAACTGCAAATAGTCGATCACCACCATGTCAAGGCCCCGCTCCAGCTTCATCTTTCGACATTTGGAGCGCAGTTCCGTCACGGAAATGCCGGGCGTATCGTCGATCACCATATTGGAACTCCCGATCAGGCCTACGGCCTCCACCACCGCATCCCACTCCGCGTCCGTCAGATTGCCGGTACGAAGCTTTTGTGTATTGACATTGGACTCCATGGCAATCATACGCTGCACCAGCTGTTCCTTCGACATCTCCAGACTAAAGATCATGCAGGGGACATCGCGGCGCACAGCCACATAATCCAATATATTCAGCACAAACGCAGTCTTCCCCATCGACGGCCGCGCGGCCAGAAGAATCAGGTCGGAGGGCTGCAGCCCGGAGGTCTTATAATCCAGATCCACAAAGCCGGTAGGAACGCCCGTGACGATATCCTTGCTGCGGGACGCCTCCTCAATCTTTTCAAGCACATCCAGAGTCACCTGACGGATCGGTATCAGATCCCGCGACGTGCGGCTCTGCAGCAAATCGAAAATCCGCTTTTCAGTATCGCCCAGAATCTCATCCATCGACTCACGGCCCAGATAACAGTTGTTGGAGATATCCTCATTGATGTGGATCAGACGCCGCAAAATCGCCTTCTCACGAACGATTCCCGCATAGGAACGCACATTGGCGGAGGTAGGAACGGTAGTAATAATATCGCGGACAAATTCCAGACTGGACACCTCCGGCGGTACGTCTTTCTCCTTTAAACGGTTCTGGAGAGTGACCAAATCCACCGGCTTCCCCTCGTTAAACAGCTCCACCATGGACTCAAACATAATACCATACTGGTGCTGGTAAAAATCCTCCGCCGCCACAATCTCCGTAGCGGTAATGATCGCTTCCCGATCCATCAGCATGGAGCCGATCACTGACTGTTCAGCTTCGATACTGTGGGGAAGCACCCTTTTGATCAACGCGTCATCCATCGGCATGTCAAATGATCTCCGTTTCTCTCACTTCGTACACCGACTCCTGTCAGAAACAGGCGTCCTATTGCTCGGCAACCACATCCACCGTCAGCTTCGCGGCCACATCCTTATGCAGTTTTACCGTTACCTCATGGGTCCCCAGCGTCTTAATCGGCTCAGGCAGCACAAGCTTCTTCTTGTCCAGTTCCAGCCCCAGCTGTTCAGCCACCGCAGCCGCGATCTCCTTACCGGACACGGAACCAAAGACCCTGCCGTTCTCACCGGCCTTAATCGCAAGCGTTATCTTCGCAGCGCCCAGCTTACCGCCCAGTTCCTTCGCATCTGCCAGCTGTTTCGCCGCCACTCTCTCTTCATTGGCTTTCTGCAGTTTTAATTCGTTCAGATTCTTTGGCGTCGCTTCCACGCCCAGCTTTCTGGGCAGAATGAAATTGCGCGCGTAGCCGTCGCTGACCTTCACAACCTGCCCCTTCTTTCCCAGAGCCTTTACATCCTCCAGCAATACGATATCCATAACTCGTTCCTCCTGCTTCTATGTTCCCCGGACAGTTCTGTCCGGCTCTGTCTCAGCGCACATCGCCGCTGGCGATCATCTCCCGGATCACCGCCTTCAGCTGTTCCTTTGCTTCCTCCATCGTTACGCCCTTCAGCTGCGCACCCGCGATGGAGCGGTGCCCTCCGCCGCCTAATTTCTCCATCATCACCTGCACATTCACCTCGTCGATGGAACGGGCGCTCAGATAAATAACTCCATTATACTCAGACAGTACCACAGAACCTTTGATTCCGCGGATTCCCAGAAGTTCATTGGCCGCCTGAGCCGCCACAATCGTCGGGCTTTCAATGCCCTCTGCCGGGCATTCGCTGATCGCAAAGGATCCCTCAAACACCTCCGCCTGGCTCACCGCCTGGGCGCGGGCCTGATAGCTCGCCATCTCCTCGCGGAACAGCTTCCTGACACGGGTAACGTCCGCCCCGCAGCGCCGCAGATAAGCGGCCGCCTCAAAGGTTCTCACGCCGGTCTGATTGTTAAAATAGTTCGTATCGATGACAATACCGGCATACATGGCATCTGCCTCCTGCGGCCGGATCTTGATATCATCAGCGATATACTGCACAACCTCGGCTACCATCTCGCAGGCGGAGGAGGCGTAAGGCTCCACATAGGAAAGCACCGCATTGTCAATAATCTCGCTGCCCTGACGGTGATGATCCAACACGACGATCGTCTTCACCGCTTTCAGAAGCTGCGGTGCCTCCGTTATGCTGGGACGGTTCACGTCCACAACTACCAGAAGCGTGTTCGCGTCCACCTTCTCAACAGCCTGCTCGCTTCTCAAAAACAGATCCTCCGGATAGCCGGCTGCAGGCGTAAAACGCTCATACATAGGCCGCACGGAAGAAGTAATATCATTGATCACGATATGGGCCTTCCGGTCAAGGGCCGCCGCAATCCGATAAATACCCACAGCGGCGCCGAAGGAATCGATATCCCCCAGCCGGTGTCCCATGATCAGCAGCTTCTCCTTCGTTCCGATCAGTTCACGCAGCGCGTGCGCCTTCACGCGGGCCTTCACGCGGGTCGTCTTCTCCTGCTGCTGGGATTTTCCGCCGAAGTATTCAATCTTCTCGGCGCTCTTGATCACCGCCTGGTCGCCGCCGCGTCCCAACGCCATATCGATTGCCATGCGGGCAAATTCATAATTCTGCCCATAGGTCTCGCCGTTCATTCCCAAACCGATGCTGAGGGTAACCGCCATCTCATTACCGATATTTACCGCCTTTACCTCCTCCAGAATGGCAAACCGCTGCTCCCTGAGCTCCGCCACATACTGCTGCTTGATGACGAAGAAATATTTATCCTTCTCCATCTTCTTCACAACGCCGTTCAGGCCGGTAATGTACTTATTAATACGCCGCTCAATCAGCGCCATCAAAAGAGACCGGCGCACCTCCTCGACGCTCTCCAGCGCCTCGTCGTAATTGTCCAGATAGATAAGGCCGGCCACCATTTTCTGATCCGTAATCTGTTTCTGATACCACAGAAGATCCGTTTCATCAAAAAGATACACCGCGATCAGATCCGGCGTCTCTGTCGGCTCCTCCGCGCCTTCCTTCCGGCTGCCGCCTGCATTTTTTCCTCCAAGCTCCGGCTCGTCCATCGGCACCAGCTTCAGTTCCATCCGATACATCCGGCCGCCGAATTCCGTATGCAGGCTGGTCTTCTCTCCCAGCTCCTGCAGAACTTCCTTCGTCACTTCCGGAAACATGGCCGTCAGCGAACTGTTCTTCCCCTTGACCTCTTTCATCAGCTCCTTGAACAGATCATTCATCCACAAAAGCCGTCCGCTCTGATCCGTGACCACATACGGCACATCCAGATCGGCCAGGAGCTTTTTCTGAATCCATGCGTAATCCGCTGAAAATTCCACCATACCGGCCAGAAGCTTCTTGCGTGAGAATACGTACAGAAAGACAGACAGGGCCAGATATACTACGGTAAAACCGCACATGGCAATCGCGGCCCCGGTATCAATGAAGCCAATCACTACGTTCATCAAGATTACCAGCACCGCCAGCAGCAACGGCCACTGCATGTACATCCCAAGCTGTCCTTTTACATTCTTCTTTCCTCTCATAGGGCATCTCCTTGTTCCAGCGCGGCGCCCGTCAGCGCCGCCTGTTACCCTAGTATACCACAACTGGCCGGATTCGTCTACTATGGGAACCTTAAAAGCCCACACGCCCGCGCCGAAAACCGGCATTTTTCACGCTTTCCTCCATTAATCCGAACGCGAAAGCTCCTGATACACCTCACGCCTGCTCAGGCCCCGGTCCCGGGCCGTCTGGCGCATGGCCTCCTTGCGCGGCAATCCCTGCGCCTCATAAACAGCTACGTGTTCTTCTATCGTCATACCACGCCAGGCTTCTGCCTGCTCCTTCCGGCACTCCTCGATGGACCGGCCTTCCAGAAGAATCACACACTCTCCCCGCGGTTCCTCCGTCTCAAAACGGGCCAGGGCCCCGTCAAGCGTGGTCTGCCAGGCCTCCTCATACTTCTTGGTCAGCTCTCTGCACAGCGTCATCCGCCGGTCTCCCAGAGTCTCGCGCAGCTCTTCAAGCGTTCGTACCAAATGATGCGGCGCTTCATAGAGAATTATCGTTCGAGTCTCCCGTTTCAGTTCCTCCAAAACCCGCTGCCGCTCTTTCTTCTCCGCAGGCAGAAAAGCCTCGAAGCAAAATCTGCGGGCGGGCAAACCCGACAGCGTCAGGGCAGTAACACAGGCCGATGGTCCCGGCAATGACGTAACCTTGATTCCGGCCTCATAACACTGACGAACCAGCTCCTCCCCCGGGTCAGAAATCGCGGGCGTACCGGCATCTGTAATCAGAGCGATCTCCCGGCCCTCCAGAAGCTGCGCAACCAGCGCACGGGCTTTATCCACTTTATTATATTCGTGATAACTGGTCATAGGCGTATGAATCTCATAATGATTCAAAAGCTTAATACTATGACGGGTGTCCTCCGCCGCGATCAGATCCACGCGTTTCAGCGTGTCAAGAACCCGGATTGTGATATCCTCAAGATTCCCGATGGGCGTCGCACAGATATAAAGGGTTCCGGCCATATTGCATGGGCTCCTTTCTTTCCGACAGCTGCCTCCGCGTACCGGACGCGGTTTCGCTAGTATCCATACACATCTCGAATCTCATCGCTGTATACTCCCGGCGCCGCGAACACAATAACCGGGGCTTCCACCTGCATCAGCGGCCTGCCGCCGCGCACTGCCTCCAGAAGCACCATATTGGCATCCCGATCCACAAAAGGGTGTACCAGCTTCATGCGCTTCGGTTCCAGACCGTGGCGGCGCAGCATGGTAAGCAGCTCCGGAAGACGCCGCGGACGGTGCACCAGATAGAATCGGCCGCCGGGGCGCAGAAGGCGCGCCGTCTCGCCCGCCACATCCTCAAACGTACACAAAACCTCATGACGGGCGATGGCTTTGGGCGCGTCCGGATTCCGAAGCCCCCCGCCGTCGTCCATATACGGCGGATTCGACGTGACTACATCAAAGGAGGCCAGGCCAAACAGGCGGCTTGCCTCCTTTAAATCTCCCACCACAATATTGATCTTCTCCTGCAGATGATTCAGCGCCACGCTGCGGGCGGCCATCTCCGCCATCTCCGGCTGAATCTCCAGTCCGGTAAAATGACGTCCCTGCGTCTTCGCCTCGAGAAGAATCGGAATAATCCCGGTTCCGGTGCCCAGATCCAGCACCCGCTCTCCTGGGCCGACGCGGGCAAAACCGGACAGCAGAACCGCGTCCATGCCGAAGCAAAACCGTGAAGGATCCTGAATAATCCGGTATCCGTTGCGCTCCAGGTCGTCAACGCGCTCCGTCTGCTTTACGTACGCCTCCTTGTCCGACAGCGGACCAATCTGTCCAGGAACGGCTTTCTTTTCCCCAAAATCAGTTGTCATCCAGTTTCGATCTTCCTTCCGCTTTCTCCAGCGCCTCCAACTTCTTCAATTCCGCGTCCTGCACCTGAGATTTTTCTTTCCGGCGGCGCGGCTTGAAACGCAGCTGTTCTACTTTATACTCGTGAATTTCAATGTCGTCCTTATCCGAAGTCACCCGTACCTTCACCGTCTGCCGAAGCACATTCGTACTGTGTACTTCTCCCTTTAAGCCGTCGTCAGTCGTGACCAAATCCCCGACGCTTGGCATCTTGCTGTTTAAGTACTCATACGTCTCCTCTTCATTCTTCAGACAGCACATAAGACGCCCGCAGACTCCCGAGATCTTCGACGGATTCAGGGAAAGATTCTGCTCTTTGGCCATCTTGATTGATACCGGTATGAACTCCGATAAAAAGGTATGGCAGCAGAGCGGTCTTCCGCAGATACCCACGCCACCCACAATCTTGGTCTCATCGCGGACTCCCACCTGCCGCAGCTCGATCCGGGTCCGGAATACGGAAGCCAAATCCTTCACCAGCTCGCGGAAATCAATGCGCCCGTCGGCAGTAAAATAGAACAGAATTTTATTGTTATCGAATGTGTATTCCACATCGATCAGCTTCATCTCCAGGCCGTGCTTTTTAATCTTCTCCAGGCAGATCTGAAAAGCATCCTTCTCCTTCCGCTTGTTCTCCGCCTCCGTCTGGTCATCTTCCGCGGTGGCCATGCGTATCACGGTCTTAAGCGGCTGAACAACCTTCTGATCCTCCACATCCCGGTTCCCCAGCACCACATAGCCGTACTCAATCCCGCGGGCCGTCTCCACAATTACATGCTGTCCGGCCTTTATCTGCAGTTTCCCCGGAGAAAAATAATAGATCTTCCCCGCGTTGCGAAATCGTACTCCTATTACTGTCGTCATATCTAATTCTCCTTCATCACCAGAAGCATCAGCTCCATGGCAAGTTCCATATTTACGTTGGCCTGCAGGCGTACCCTCGCCTTATCGATAGCTTCCAGAATTGACTCAAAGCCATCGTAGGCCGTTCTGCGCGCCATCTCCTCGATGGTGACATATTCATCCTTAAAAATCAGCAGATCCACATCCTTGGTCACCTTATACATCAATGCGTCCCGATACCAGACCTGCATGAAATCCAGGCACTCATAAAGATCCAGATTCTCATCCTTCCAGCCTTTAATCCGCTCCAGAAGGTCGCTGATACTCATCTCGCGCACCTGCCGCAAAAGAAAAAGCAGCTCTTCATACATCCTTCGGAACTCCTCAGAACCGGCCAGCCGGATGGCTTTGCCCAGATTCCCTCTGGCAAACGCCGCGTAAAGCCTGGCGTCATTCTCCGGAATCTTCAGCACGCCCATCAGGTATTCCTGAATGACGGAATCCCTCAGGGGCCGCAGCTTCAGCTGTACGCAGCGGGATAAAATCGTCGGAAGAAATGACTCCGGGTTCGTAGTCAGCAGGATAATCACCGCATAGGACGGAGGCTCCTCGATCGTCTTTAAGAGCGCATTCTGCGCCTGAACCGTCATCTTCTCCGCCTCGTCCACAATATAAATCTTATAATAACTGCTGTAAGGGCGGATCTGGATCGTATCATTGATCTGCTCACGGATATCGTCCACGCCGATCGTGGCCGGTTTCTCATGAACCACATGAATCAGATCCGGATGATTGCCGGAGAGAACCTGCCGGCAGGCATGGCACTCCATACAGGGCTGACTGCCGCCTTTCTCACACAAAAGCGTCAGCGCAAACGCGTGTGCCAGCGACTTACGGCCCATGCCGGCCTCCCCGGCCAGAATGTACGCATGGGAAATCTTGTGGGATTCGATAGCCTTCTGAAAATGTTGTTTTACAGCGTCATGGCCCAGTATATCATTAAAACTAAGCATCGCGCAGCCCCCTCTCCGTATCGCCCTCCCAAACAGTATATCATAATTCAAATATCATGTATAGTTCTATTTCACTGGCATTTTCCTCCCGCTCCTAAATCCGCAGACTGTTCTTTCGCTCTGACAGCCTTCCCCGGACAGGGATGCTCTGCCGCAATCCGGCTGCGAAGCATCCGATGAATCTCTTCAATCGATTTTAATTTCCCCTGTCCGTCACAGCACTCCACCCGATCCCAGCCGTACCTCTCTACCAGAAGCATACTGTTCTCATAGGATCTGCGCAGAAATTCCGGATTCGCCTCGTGAATATCCTTCTGCGCCTCATGCGTGATCTTATTCGCGCGCTCTCTTATAAGATCAGCGGACACCTCCGGAGGAACATCCAGGAAAAAGACATGATCCGGCACAGGAAGGCCGCCCTTCACATACTCAAAATCATACTCCCAGTCAAGAAATGCCAGCCGCTCCTCCAAAGTATCCAGTTTCGAGGCCTGATGAAGCATATTGCTGGTCACATACCGGTCGCAGATGACAATATGATCGTCGCCTGCTTCGTAAAAAGTCTTCCATTCCTTCAAATAGGAGGCAAACCGATCCACCGCGTAAAACGCGGACGCCACATAAGCATTGACCGCGAACGCGTCCGAACCAAATTCACGGCCCAGATACATCCGTACCAGCGCCGAGGACTCGCTTCCATAATTCGGATAATTAACCATGCGCACAGGACAGCCCTGCTCTTTCAGATACTTCCCAAGCAGGCGGGTCTGCGTCTCCTTCCCGCTGCCGTCGCTTCCCTCGATAACGATTACCTTTCCCATAAGATTTCCTCGCTTTCCGGCCGGATTTATCCGGCTAATCGGTCATATAAGCACACGTATCTCCGCCGCCGTGTGGTCATACATGCCCTGAATCAGCAGATTCTGCCTTTTCCAGGTACAGATCTTATCTATAATATCTTCTGTCAGTACTTCTCCCGGCACGACGATCGGAATTCCAGGCGGATACAGATAGACATATTCTCCGGAAACATGTCCGACGGCGGCTTCGAGCCCAAGCGCCCGGGCCGGACGCGCCTGCGCCTCATGAATAGGAATGGGGCGTATGTAAGGGGAACAGGTCCGCGTCCTGCCGGCAGAAAAAGCCTCCATACTCTTATAAATGGATCGGAATTCCGCGGTGGCTTGATGCGCCGCAGCCGCCGGCCGGCCGTCTGTCAGTCCCTCGTCAATCCCGAAGAAAGCCTCCTCCAAACGCCTCAGCCCCTCCTCGCTGTCCATCAAAGTCGTAATCGCGGTTACATAATCGGCGCCGCACATTTCCATTTCCAAACGATATTCACGGCGAAGGCGCTCCGCCAAAGCAGTCCCGGTCAGCCTGCCGCTGCCGTCCGCACAGGCCGCTGCCGAAATAATGATCTTCGAACCATCCAGGTCATACACCCCCGCGCTGCCAATCACATCCCGATCCAAAAGCCGAAGCCGGCGAAGTCCGCGCAGCCGGCAGCGCAGATTCGCAAGCCGCCCGGCAAAACGCTTCATCTCATCACGGCCTTCTCCCGACATATATTCGATACAGCGTTCAATCCCGGCCATCAGCACATAAGACGGGCTGCTGGTCTGGAAAACCTGAAGATAATATTTCAGCCGTCCAATGTCGACGCGGTCAGTCTGCACATGCAGTAAGGCGGTCTGGGTAAACGCCGGAAGCGTTTTATGTAAACTTTGAATCACGATATCCGCTCCTTCTTCCAGAGCGGAGGCAGGAAACATCCCGCCGAACGGGAAATGGGCCCCGTGGGCCTCATCCACGATCAGCGGTACGCCATACCGATGACAGACATCGGCAATCCCGCGGACATCCGACACCACACCGTCATATGTAGGTGAAGTGATGAATACAGCATCCGGCATGTCGGAAGGCCTGGACGCGGTTTCATTTTCACAGCCGTCCTCCCCGCCTTCCCCCTGGCCGTTGTCCGCACTTATCAACATTTTCTCAATATCCTGCGGCAATAATCCACCCTGAAGCCCGAAATCGTCTATAATCTGTGGATAAATATACCGAATATTCAGCTCATTTAACGCGGCCGCATGATACGCGGATTTGTGGCTGTTCCGTGCCATAAGAATCGTACCGCCGCGCGGAACAGACGAACAGACAGCCGCCAGCACCCCGCAGGTACTTCCATCGATCAGATAATAGGTACGGCCGGCACCGTATACCGACGCGGCCCAGTCCATGGATTCCCGCAGGAGCCCTTCTGCATGATGGAGATTGTCAAAACCGTCGATCTCCGTGATATCGATACTGTACGGATTTGCAAACCCTGCCATAAAAGCCGTATCCGAACGGCGTTTATGCCCCGGCATATGAAAAGGATACGCATCCGAGCTGCAGTATTCATTCAGTTGTCGGTACAGCCGCGGCTGCGGATGCCGATCTTCCATTACCTGCGTCCTTTCTTCTAAGCGTTTTGGACAGCCTGTCTTTGAGGCTTTTATTCAGGCTGTTTTCTTTGTTTTCATTTGCCCATTCGCTCATATTATATCGGTTTTCAACCTTTATTTCAATAGATTTTCCCTTGAAAAAGATTGTGGAAAGCCCCCATTTGTGCGATAATGACAGCATCAATCACGACATCTGTTTCAGAAGGGACAGCAAAAATGAGAATCATCGAATTTAAAATGGAGCGTCAGGGGCTGGTAAAAATCGGCGATGAAATTGATATCACGGCCCATGAGGCGCTCAGCGGCACCAGTTATATCATCGAACCCGCCGTAGCCATGTCCTGCTGCTATAAGGGCCGCGACCGGCTGAAATCCACTCACGGCGTTGTGCGCGACATCAAACAGAACGACCGCGGATACTATGTCGTAGCGGAATTTGACGAATAGCGCGAATGGCCCCGCCTGAACCGGCTCATTCTTCTTTGCCGCCGCAGTCTGCGCCCCATTCTGAGGACGAACCAAAGCTGTTCCCGGGACATATGATAAATTAGACCGGAGGGAAAGGGAACTTCCCGGAACCATCCGGCAGAACAAAGAGGAGTGATTATATGTTTTTCCCAAATTATGGGTGCAATTATCCAAACTATTCTAATAATTGCTGCAATTCTAACGGCTGTACCAATTCGAACCTAGCGTCACCGGCACTCTGTTCGCCGTCTTGTCCTCCACCCTGTCCGCCGCCTTGCTCAGGTCCTCACGTCCCCTCCGGGTATCCAGAGCCGAAGGATACAACCGGACCGCAGGGGCCTGCCGGACCGCAAGGACCACAGGGTGCAACCGGACCGCAGGGACCACAGGGACTGACCGGGCCGCAGGGACCTGCCGGGCCCGCGGCCATTGTCACCGTGGGCACAGTAACGGATGGAGCCCCCGGCACACAGGCCCGTGTCACGAATGTGGGAACCGCTCAGAATGCGATTCTTAACTTCACAATTCCGCAGGGCGCAGCCGGGGCGGCAGGGCCTGCCGGACCGCAGGGACCGACAGGTCCACAGGGACCGCAAGGCGCGGCAGGGCCGCAGGGCCCACAAGGCCCACAAGGTGCAGTTGGTCCGGCTGGATCTGCCGGCACACTCTCAATCGGCGTCATCACAACCGGCGCTCCCGGAACGGAAGCCACTGTCGCCAACGTAGGAACCGAACAAAACGCAATTCTCAATTTCACAATCCCACAGGGTGCGGACGGCGCTGAAGGCGCGGCAGGACCTGTCGGGCCGACTGGGCCTGCCGGACCTGTTGGACCTGCCGGACCGACTGGAGCGACCGGACCCGCTGGACCTGCCGGACCCGCTGGGCCTGCCGGACCGACTGGAGCGACCGGGCCCGCTGGACCTGCCGGACCGATGGGGCCTGCCGGGCCAATGGGACCTGCCGGACCCGCTGGGGCCGACGCAGTACTTCCCGCAGTAAGCGCTCTCAACGCGGTTAATACCTCCGCTCAGACGGCTGCCTCCGCCGCGGCTCCATTGGTATTTGCCTCCACCCCGGTTCAAGCCGGTACGGCAGTCACCCATGACACCGGCAGCGGAACGTTCACGCTGAATGAGGACGGTCTCTACGAGATCTCTTACAACACCGACGTAACCACGACCACCGGGGCCCCGGCAACTGTCACTCTGGCGCTGACGAACGGCGGCGCTCCGATCGGCGGTACCACCACCTCCGCTTATGTAACGACAGACAACACTCCCATCTCCGTATCCGGCTCCACCATTGTCAATGTGACCGGCGGCACACCGGCGACCATTTCCCTGGTTTCGCCGACCGGCTTTGACAATGCTTCCTACAGCAACACCGCTGTTACGATCCGGAAACTGATCTGAATATCAGCCGCGGCACTTCTCCGGCGATAAGACGAACAGCGAACCACTGGCGTTTTGTCCGTATAAAAGAAAAGAGAGTCGGATTCTTTTCCGGCTCTCCCATATATGTCATTCCGATCGGCCATTATCCTGAACTTCTACAGATCATCCTCCAGCGCGCTGCTCTTGGCGTAAGCAGTGCTCCTCGCTTCGAAGAAATCCGTCTTGATCATGTTTGCGTTGGAATACTGGGACACCCAGCGCATGCTGTCCGGCTCCTGTTCATGGCCCTCATAGATCGGATCCAGACCGACGTTCATGCAGCGCAGATTGCCCAGATACTGGATATAATCAGTGATCATGCTCTTATTCAGCCCCTGCACGTCATCGCCGATCACATAATGACCCCAGCGAATCTCCTGCTCGCAGCCCTCGCGGATCATGCCGCGGTAGACCGCCTTCTTCTCTTCCGTAAACATCTGCGGCTCTTCCTTCTGCATCTCCAGAAGAATATTGCGGAACAGCCACAGATGGGTATTCTCATCGCGGTTGATATAGCGGATCTCCTGCACGGAACCCGGCATCAGATTGTTCCTGCCCAGATTGTAAAAGAACATAAATCCGCTGTAGAAATATACGCCCTCAAGGATATAGTTCGCCACCAGCGTCCTCATGAAGACATCCAGCTCCTTATCCTTCTGGAAATCATTGTACAAATCTCCAATGAAGCGGTTTCTGGCCAGAAGATGCTCATCGTCCTTCCACTGATAAAGTACATCGTTGCGCTCCTGCGGTTCGCAGATCGTATCCAACATGTAACTATAGCTCTGGCTGTGAATCGCCTCCTGGAAGGTCTGAATCGCCAGGCACAGATTGACCTCATTAGCCGTCACATACTCGCCGATATTCGGCAGATTGGCAGTCTGAATACTGTCCAGGAAAATAAGGAAGGAGAGAACCTTATCATAAGCGCGGCGCTCCGGGGCCGGAAGGCGGCGGTAGTCCTTGACATCCACGCTCATATTGATCTCCTCGGGAATCCAAAAGTTATTCATGGCCTGCCGATACCAGTCGCTGACCCAGGAATATTTCATATTGTTGAAATCATTCAGATTGGTAGTGTTGCCGCCCACCATGCGGCGATGACGGACATCCGTATCTCCTTCCGGATTGAATAGGGGTTTCTTGAGCATCTCTTCCATAGTTTTCTATTCTCCTTTTGCAAAATATATTGTACCGCGCAAAACGCGGACATTGATAATTCACAATCTTATGACGAGCACGCCTCGCACTCCTCAACCTCCAGACTCTTCGAGCGGATGTAGTAGATCGTCTTTACGCCCTGCTCCCAGGCCAGGATATACAGCCTCAGCACCTGACTCAATGTAAATTCGTTCGTAATATAAAGGTTCATGCTCTGGGCCTGGTCAATGTGCCGCTGACGAATACCGCAGGCGCGGACAGACCAGGTCTGGTCAATCAGATGGGCATTCTTATAATACCAGAACGTGTCCATCGACAACTCAGGAGCCACGCGGGGCATCAGGCCGTTCTTTTTCTCTTCAAGAAAGTATCGGTTCATAATCGGATCAAGCCCGGCAGTGGTTCCGGCAATGATGCTGGTACTGCTGGTTGGCGCTACCGCCAGAAGATAACCGTTGCGCAGACCGTTGGCCGCCACCTTGGCCGCCAGTGCGCTCCAGCGCGCATCCGTCAGCTTGCGTTTCTCAAAATACGCCCCTGTCTGCCAGTCGCTTCCCTCAAAATACTGATACCGGCCCTTCTCAATGGCGTAATCGCAGCTTGCCTCCACAGCCGCGTAATGAATATCCGCAAACACCCTCTCCGCAAACTCCAGATGCTCCTCGCTCTCCCACTTGATATGATGCTTCGCCAGCATATGGTGATAGCCGTTGACGCCAAGTCCTATGGGACGGTATTTCTCATTGTTGATCTTCGCGTAGGGCACCGGGAAGAAATTCAGATCAATCACATTGTCCAGGGCGCGGACCGCACTGCGGGTCACCTCTGTGATCTCATCGCGGTTCTCCACATCGATATTGCCCAAAGACAGGCTGGCCAGATTACAGACCACAAATTCGCCCGGCTTTGTCACCGTGACGACCACAGTCTCTCCGTCCACAGTCTCGATCCGCTGTTCCACGGACGAAATCGCGCTCATATTCTGTGCAATTTCCGTACACAGATTGCTGCAGTAAATAATTCCCCGATGTCCGTTGGGATTCATTCGGTTCACATGGTCGCGGTTAAAGGTAAACGGCGTCCCCGTCTCTACCGCGCTCTTAAGGATCAGGCGGATGATTTCCTTAATCGGGATCACACGCTTGCTGATCCGCATATCATTTACGCAATCCAGATAGCGCTCCGTCCACTCATCGCCGAAATAGTCCTCCAGGGCATAGCCTTTGATCGTCAGAATCTCATGCGGGCACATCAGATACCAATCCCCGTTCCGATTATCCCTGGCCTGCTGCCAGAAATAATCCGGATAGCACACTGCCGGGAAGACGTCGTGGGCCTTCATCCGGTCGTCGCCGTTGTTGGTCCGCAGATTCAGAAATTCCGGCAGATCCCGATGCCACACATCCAGATAGACGGCCACCGCGCCCTGACGCATCCCCAGCTGGTCTACAGCCACCGCCGTATCGTTCGCCAGGCGAATCCAGCGGATAACGCCGCCTGCCGCGCCTTCAAAGCCGCGTATCGTGCTCCCATTGGCTCGGACCTTTCCGAAATACAATCCCATACCGCCGCCGAATTTGCTGACTTTGGCGAAGTTATCAATGCTGCGGTAGATACCGTTTAAGCTGTCCGGCACGGTATCAATAAAACAGGAAGAAAGCTGGTGATAAGGCTTGCGGGCGTTGGACAACGTCGGCGTCGCCATCGTCACCTGCAGCTTACTCAGCATATCATAGAAACGTCTCACCCAGTAGCCGCGGTTCTTCTCCTTCATCGCCAGATGCATGGCAATCCCCATGAACATCTCCTGGGGCGTCTCGATCGGCACGCCCTTGCGGGTGCGGATCACGTACCGGTTCAGCAGCAGCTCCAATCCGGAATAGTTCATCCGGTTATTCCGCTCCGAATCGATCCAGGTCTCAAACTGGTTTACTTCCTCGCGCGTATAATTCTGTAAAATGTACGCGCCGTAAAGCTCCTGATCCGTCAGATAGGCGATCTTTTCATAAAAGCTGTGGATATTCAGCGCCTCCATCGTATCCTTAAGGCGCGCTGTAAAACCCAAAAGCAACAGCCGCGCCGCAATCATTTCCCACCGCGGGGCTTCCTGAGTCGTCAGCTCCACCGCAGATTTGGTCAGGATATTCAGCTTCTCCCGCTCAGTCATGTCCGGTTTGGACAGCGCCTGGAACTTGGCGGACAGGTATTCCAGATTGTATTCCTCCGCGTCAAACTCCCTCTGAACGCGGGTCAAAACCCACTCCAATTGAGCCGCTTTCTCCGTGTTTTCGAAAAACCGCATGATCTCACGACGGGTGCGGCGCTTTTTCGAGCGTTCTTCACGGTAAAGGATGTAGCTTCGCACGACGCGGTAATGCCCTTCCTCCATCAGCGTCTGCTCTACCAGATCCTGAATCTCCTCCACAGACAATTTCAGCTCCTGCTGCCATCCCGCAGGAAATTTGCGCTCCACCTGGGCAAGGATCCGATCCAATTCCTCATCTTCTGCCGCCTTGCCCACGCTCACAAAAGCCTTCGCGACAGCGTTCTTAATCTTTTCCGGGCAATATTCCTGCTCGGAACGGTCTCGTTTCATGATATTCATGACGTTTTCTCCCCTGCTTTTTTCTTTTCCTCACCTCTGTATCTGACGAGCCACCTCTGCCGCCTGACGGGCGATTTCCAACTCCTCATTCGTGCGAATCACCAAAACGTTTACCTTCGACATACCGTCTGAAATCTTCACGGCCTCGGCAGACTCCCGGTTCTTCACCTCATCAATATGGATTCCCAAAAATTCCAGATAGCTGCAGATCTCCTCACGGATATCCGAATCGTTCTCCCCGACACCCGCAGTAAAAACAATATTATCAACGCCGTTCATAGCCGCCGCGTAGCTGCCCACATATTTGGCTACCTTATAGGCAAAAATCTCGCGGGCCAGAGAGGCCTTCTCATTATACTTGATCTCCGCATCCTTCAATTCTCGGAAATCACTGGAGAGATTCTTCGAAATGCCCAGCACGCCGGATTCCTGATTCAGGATCTTCATGATCTGCGGCAAGTCCAGATTCTCCTTCTTCGCCAGAAATTCCAGCGCGCCCGGATCCACATCACCGGAACGAGTACCCATGACCAAGCCCTCAAGCGGCGTGAACCCCATGGAATTATCGACAACCTTTCCATACTTAACCGCGCAGATAGAAGCGCCGTTGCCCAAATGGCAAACGATCGTCTTTACCCGCCGGGGATCCTGATGCATAAACTCGGCCGCCCGCTGGGAGACATACTTATGACTAATGCCGTGAAAGCCGTAACGGCGGATCTTGTATTTCTCATAATACTGATAAGGAAGACCGTAGAGGAACGCCTTCGGCTCCATGGTCTGATTGAAGGCCGTATCGAAAACGCCCACCATCAGCGTGTTCGGCATCAGCTTGCGGCAGGCATCCACGCCGATCAGATTCGCCGGATTGTGCAGCGGCGCCAAGTCATTGCACTCCGTCATAGCCTGGATCACCTCGTCGGTAATCACTACGGAGCCGGTGAATTTCTCGCCGCCGTGAACCAGACGATGGCCAATCACATCGATCTCCGAGAAATCGCTGATCACGCCCTTTTCCGGATCCACCAGCGTGTCAAGAAGCACATGAACCGCCTGCGTATGGTTCTCCATGGGAACCTGCTCCTTGAGGGAGATTCCACTCTCGGTCTTATATGTAAATATTCCGTCGATGCCGATGCGCTCACACACGCCGCGGGCCAGCACCCGTTCGGTCTCCATATCAATCACCTGAAATTTCAGCGATGAACTGCCGCTATTAATAACCAGAATCTTCATGGCCTGTACTTCTCCTTCTACTACTGCCTTACCTCAAAATACCAAATCCGAATCGGCGGATTTACGCCGCTATTCTGCCGGATAAAATTTCTGTACCTTTGCCAGCAGCACAAAACGATAATCATGATTTGTTCCTGTACACGTGGACAGAAGCACAAGCGGCACCGCACCGTCATCTGCTCCGGCCGCGTCTCCTGCCTCATCAGCCGCGAAGGTTTCATCATCAACGGCCGCTCCCTCCGTACCGGCACTCTCATCCGCCGCCTCAGCGGGCAAATGTGCATACTTTACCAGCGGCACATAGATATTGCTTTCAAATTCCGGAATCTCATAGTTCTGCCGCTCTTTCACCAAACTAATATACGCTTCTCTCTCCGCCTCGTTTGCAAACAGCGTCTGATAACTCTCCTCGTAAGGCCTGACGCGTCCCGCCGAGATGATGCCGCAGCGATACACGCCTTCCTGCGTATAAATATCAAAGTACGGAAATTCTTCATAATGGCTCTGCTCCTGATAGCGCCGCAGAAGCCCGAACATCGAACCGTTCCGCATATTATGTCCATAAATAATCGTATTTCCATCTGTCATCAGGCCATGATTGCGGTAATCCACAAACAAGGTTCCCGAAGAACTGCTGTTGCCATAGAAAGACCGCCGCAGATATTCACTATTATCCTCACCCTGCACAACCGGATAGCTGATGTGCTGTCCAGGGAAATCCAACCAGGCCACTGTATCCGGATTTATCGAAAACAACTCGTCAAAATCCACCAGAAGCCGGGGCGGGTTCGAATCTTCATCTTCCAGGATACCGGATGCCGTCGAGTTGCCTCCCCCGCCGCCTGTTCCCGTCTGTCCGGCAACGGACGGCAGATCCTCACGCACCGTAACCGCGTCCTCCGCCACTTTCTGATACTCCTGATCATCCTTACGATAATCCCACCAAAACGACGCCAGCATCCCAGCCGCAATCAGGAATATGACCGCAGATATCACAAACAAAACACGATATATCTTCCGTTTCTTTTCCTTGTCCATTTTCTACGCTCCTATCCATCAGATATCCCTCTTATTCTACATCAAAGTCCCTTCATTTGTAAACAGTTTCAGAAAAAAACCATCCGGGTGGCCTCCGCCGCCTTTCCCCGCAAACCGCCCAAAAAGAAAACGTCCCAAATCATCCGGGATTCCAAATGATTTGGGACTGTCTTACACTTTAATCGTTAGTCGCACGTATAAGGCATAAGGGCAATGTGACGGGCTCTCTTGATCGCCACGGTCAGCGCTCTCTGGTGCTTCGCACAGTTTCCAGTGATTCTTCTGGGAAGGATCTTGCCGCGCTCAGAGACATATCTCTTCAGCTTGTTTGTATCCTTATAATCGATCTCACCATTCTTCTCGCCGCAGAACACGCAGACTTTTTTCCTTCTGCGGATCGGGCCGCCTCTTCTGACCTTTGCGCCATCAGCCGGTTTATCTGTTTTATTGAATGCCATGATTATTACCTCCTATCTCAGTCTGCCGCCGGCAGACCATTGTCTAATTGAACGGCAGGCCTTCGTCCTCGACGCCATCCGGAATATTCATGAAACCGTCACCGATGGCGCTCGATGGCGCGGGTCTGGCCGGCTGCTGGTAACCGCTGCCATAGCTGCTGCTCCCTCCGGCGTAACTGTCGCCGCCCGCGTTCGAATTCTTGCTGTCCGCAAACTCCTGATCATCCACGATAACTTCCGTGGTGTAAACCTTCTGCCCATCCCGATTCGTATAGCTCCCGGTCTGGATCCTGCCGGACACGAGAACTCTCATGCCCTGACGGAAATATCTCTCAGCAAACTCCCCCGCACGGTCAAACGCAACGCAGGGAATAAAATCCGCCGTCTGCTGCTGATCCATGCCGTCCTGGTTCTGATTCCTGCGGCCTCTGCGGTCCACCGCAAGCGTATACCTGGCGATCGCCATGGAACGCTCGCCCTGGGAATAACGCACCTCCGGATCTCTGGTCAATCTGCCCATCAAGATAACTCTATTCATAAAATCACTCTTTCTTATGCGTTCTGTTTCACGCAAAGATATCTGATGACCGGCTCCATAATACGAACGTGGGATTCCACTTCGCCTGGACATGTCGGCTCAGCCTCGAACTGGATGAAATAATAGAAGCCCTCTTTCATCTTTTGGATCTCGTAAGCAAGTCTCTTCTTGCCCCAATCATCCACATTTGTCACCGTTCCGCCGTAGCGGGCGATGTAACCCTGAACTTTCTCCAGGGCTGCGGCTCTTTCCTCATCTTCGAGCTTTGCGCTAAGAACAACCGCTAATTCGTACTTGTTCATAGTCTCTTACCTCCTTATGGTCTCTGGCCCCCGCTTTCAGTTCGGGAGCAAGGATTGATGTGTCACGGACTATTATTTTAGCAAATCCCGGAAAGAAATGCAAGCGGTTTTTACGGAATTCTTCCAGAATATTCCTTCCGTAAATTCCCACTAAATTCCCTCACACCGCCGCCGCGACGGTCTCAGGCTTCCGGTTTGCGCAGCCCGCGGGCATTCTTCTCTACCAGCGTCCTGGCGACCATAATCTGGTGGCCGCAGCCAAGGCATTTCAGCCGAAAATCCGCGCCCACCCGCAGGATCTCCCATTCATGGCTTCCACAGGGATGAGGCTTTTTTAATTTAACAATATCGCCCACTTCATACTGCATACCAAAACTCTCCTTCTTCCAGCCCGCATATCGCGCGTTGTCACAGATATGCCTGAAATACCTCGCCGATGGGATCATTGATCACCAGATCCGCATGCGCGTCGCGCGTTGTAGCCGATTTATTAATCAGCACCAGCTTATTCCCCTGATAGTAATCGATAAGTCCTGCTGCCGGATACACTGTCAGAGAGGTTCCCCCTACGATCAGCACATCCGCATGACGGATATAAGACACGGATTTCTGCAGCGTCCGCTGATCCAAACCCTCCTCATAGAGAACGACATCCGGTTTGATCGTCCCGCCGCAAGAGCACTTCGGCACACCGGAAGAATTCACGATCTTTTCCAGGCCATAAAACTTATGGCATCTGGTACAATAATTCCGGTGAATCGAACCGTGCAGCTCCAGAACCTCACTGCTCCCTGCCATCTGGTGCAAACCGTCGATATTCTGGGTGATAACCGCACGAAGCTTTCCCTGCTGCTCCAGCTTTGCCAGCGCCAGATGGGCCGCGTTAGGTTTAGCGTCAGGAAAAATCATCTTATTTTTATAAAAGCGGTAAAACTCCTCCGGATTATGCACATAAAACGAGTGGCTGATGATAACCTCCGGCGGATATTTATACTGCTGATGATACAGACCGTCCTGGCTTCTGAAATCCGGAATCCCGCTCTCCGTAGAGACGCCGGCGCCGCCAAAAAAGACGATGTTGTCGCTCTCCTCAATCCATTGCCGCAATGTTTCCCGTGGTGTCATATGATATACCCCCTTTTCTTTTTATATCTCTCCGTCTTCCGGGCAGCGGCGGCCCTTCGCCGCCGTTTTCCGCCGTCTGTTCACCTTTGGGAATTCAGCCACGCCTGCGCCTGTGCAAGTCCCTCTTTCGTGAACGGAAAATAAGCGGTCGTTTTCTCCTCATCCGGCGTCGCATCCGAGCAGTACAGCCCATGCCAGCAGACGGCCGCCAGGCAGTCACCAGCCGGAGTTTCCCCCTGTCCGCCCTTGTCTTCCTTCCGCGCTCCGCCGCACGGCCACAATGCGTCTGCCGGAACACTCTCTGCCCCGCGCTTCTCCAGCACGAAACGCAGCATTCCGTCGCTCCCCGTAAAACGGCTTTTTTTCAAAAATGGAATTCCCATCGTTCCTCTCAAATCGATCATCGCATTCTCCGCCCCGCGCCGCGCCGCAGCGCATACTGTTCTGTCTTTACTTTACACCCGACGAATCTTTTTTGCAATGAGGAATTCTTCTGCATCTCTTTTTACTTTTTTCGTTTGCCTTTTCCGACAGCTTTTTGACAATTTCGGCAAAACAGCTTGTACTTATCTATAAAATATTGTAAAATAATGTCATAAAATTTGAAGGGGGTACTATCCTATGGGCAAATTTGTTATCAAGACGACCGCTTCCGGCGTAAGATTTAATCTGAAGGCTGGTAATGGACAGGTCATCGCCACTTCCCAGGCTTACAAATCCATAGCCACCTGCAAAAAGGGAATTGAGAGCGTCAGAAAGAACGCTTCTGCCCCGATAGAAAATCAAACTGTCGAGGGATACAAAGCAGTCAAAAATCCAAAATACGAGGTTTATGCCGACAAGGCCGGCGCGTTCCGTTTCCGTCTGAAAGCCTCCAACGGCCAGGTTATCGCCTCCAGCGAGGGCTATACTACATTGGCCAAATGTCTGAACGGAGTGGCTTCCATAGGCAAGAACGCCCCTGAAGCGGTTGTTGTAGAAGAATAACGCATTGCCGCAGAGTTTTCCTGACATGGCAGCTGCGGACAGCTTTGCCGGGTGATCGGATGATTTCTTCCAATCCCCGGCTTATTTTACGTCATATGATTTTCGATCCGCCTGCTTGCTTTAGTCCTTCGCCTCCTGCTCCTCCACCGCCTGTTCTTCGAAGTACCGCAGAATCAGCTCCACCATATCTGTAAGAATCTCTCTCACCGTAGGACACTCCCGCAGAAACTCATAACCGCCTGTACCGGAAGCCCGGTAGTTATTCATAACCATCGTAAATCTCTGCTCCGCTTCCACCGGCCGTCCCTGATACAGCATATGCGTCACGCGGCTCCCTTCCGGCCGGCGACAATCAAAGCCATAATCGATTCCCATAATATAATCGAAATTATAGTGGGCGATCTTCGGCTCCAGGAATTTACGGCTCACGCGCAGATTTCCGGCCTCATCCATATCAAAATACTCCGCCGATCTCTCCAGCATCCGACACAGTACCTCTCCGGTCACTTCCTTTATCACCAGCGTGTTCGGATAAATATAAGTAGAAACAATATCCCTCACTGTCACATCCGTATTAAAGCCCTTCACCTCATTGCCCAGACTGGTGGTGGACAGCTGCGCACCGGATGCCCACAGCTGCACCTGATTAAAGAAATCGGCAATACCGCTGCCATGCAAGGCCATTTCCAAATGTTCTCCCGGCAAAAGCGGCGCTTCGAAATGTCCCTTCGGCGCATCCAGCCATGCGGCAGTCTCCCTCTCCGGCTCCTCCAACAGCTGCAGAACACGCGGATCCGAGCAATCGCCAGCCGAATGCAGCGCACTTCTGCAGCTGACGATACGCCCATCCTCCCAAATAAGCTCCGCCTCCGCGAACTGTTCTGCATTTGCAGGCGTCTGCATGATATGCGTCCCGGCAATCACAGCATCCGCAATCGCCATATGCTGATGTCCTGTCAGAAGCAGATCGAATCCGAAATCCCGGGCAATCTCATAGCCGATATTTTCCCGCGTTGTGCTGAGTACCCGGCCGGTCTCAATATCCCGCTCAAAACCGCCATGATAGATGCCGATCAGTACATCCGCCTCAGAGCGCAGCTTTCCGTAAACGGACGCAAGCGCCTCGCGGACATCTCCGACACGAATCTTTGTCAGATTCCCCTTTTTCTCCCATACATTGATAAAATCCGTGCAAATACCGATAATCCCAATACAGAGACCATTGTCCAGGCGCTTTAAGGCTGATGGTAAAATCGGCAGCCGCCCAGTTACATCCGTGATATTGGCGCAGAGGCAGGGAGCTTTCAGATTCTCCAGAAAACTGGCCAGATATTCATAGCCGAAATTAAAATCATGGTTTCCAAGCGTCACATAATCATATCCCGCCAGGTTCATGCATTCCGCAAATAGTCTGGCGCTCCCGCCCTGCGCCTGCAGGTACGCAAACGGCGAACCCTGGATCGTGTCTCCTCCATCCAGAAGCAGCGTATTGCCATCCTTCACAAACTGCGGGATCAGATTAGCCAGACCAGCGGCCTTTCGCCTGCCCGTAGCATAATCGATCGGTGCGAAATAACCGTGCATGTCAGATGTAAAATAGATTTTCAATGTCTTTTTCATGGGTTTCACCTAAAGTCTATGCTGCATTTTCTTCTGTCTGCCGATGGTTTCTCACTTCTCAAAGCTCTAACAGCGCGCTCTTCACCTTTCCAATCGAGATATATCCGTCGAAGGTCGCCCTCATATCGCTTCCTTCCTCCGCTTCCGTCGCGGCGATGCTGGACAGAACCAGCTCCGCGGACTTGCCGCCTTCCTTCGCTCCGCACGCGGGCGTTACAGCCGCAGAGTGATTCTCAGCTGCAGCAAGTCCTGCCTTTGTCCGCGGATCATCCAAAACCGCCTCCGCCGCCCCCGGCAGCGGTTCGCCCGGTATCTCCGCGCTTCCGGACGGCGTATAAATCGTCTCATAGTAAGATTTTTTCGCCGGTATGCGGTTTTCCAAAATCCCCTTGATTTCATCCGGATCACAAGCCGGGAAATTTACATTCCAGATTGCCCACGGCTCAATCTCCCGCGTCAGCAAATCCTTTGCAATCGGAAGAAGATATCTCTCCGACACCCGCTGATCGTCATTGGTCTTATTGGAAAACGCGATGGCCGGGATTCCGTTGACAAGCGCCTCGACGGCCGCCCCGACTGTTCCGGAGTAAAGAATATCCACACCCACGTTATATCCGTTATTAATACCGGAAAACACCACATCCGGCCTCTCTTTCATCACATATGACAGCGCCACTTTCACGCAGTCTGCCGGCGAACCGCTGATACTCCACGCTTTCACGCCTTCCACCGGGAAATCCGGCACCTCGCGCACATGAATTGATCCAAATACGGAGATTCGCTGGGACATGGCGCTGCACTGGTTGTCCGGCGCCACAACCCATACTTCTCCAAGCTGTACCGCCATTTTTGCCAGGCTGATAAGGCCCGATGAGCGGATACCGTCGTCATTTACGATTAATATTCTCATATACTACCTTCCCATTCATTCTGTTGTCATATTTTCTGCAGTTCCACTTTCATGCCTCCAAACGGCATTCCCCACGCTCCAATACTACCGTCTGTCCTTCCTCCGGCAGAATCCGCTGCCCAATCTGATCGGAATTCACTTGCTCCGGCCGGAAGCTGTGCAGCGGGATCAGCGTCCCCGGCTTCACCGTATCCACCATCAGCTTCAGATAATAAGGCCGGGAATGTCCGCCAAGCCCGCAGTACTGATACGGCACCCCAAGGTATTCCAAAAAAGCCGTCAGCTTATGATAAGATTCTTCGTAGCTTCCCAGCGGCGCGCCATCCATATGGTAATACCGGGATATTACGTCCGACAGATCCAGAATCGCATACAGATCCTGATAATCCAGCTGGAGCACGTAATTTCCGGGATTTTCCCGAAGCTTTTCAGGCGTCACGACCTTAAACCATTCCGGCACATTTCTCCCATTCAGCGTCTTTTCATAGACGTAAATATCGTCGTCCGGATAAAACTCCGCCACATAATCTGCCTGCACCGGATCCATGACGAGCGCGCGTCCTTCTGCCTCAAAGGTGCCGATCAGCCGATGCAGCCTCTCCACATTGCGGTTGTAGGGATTGATAATCAGCAGGCCGTCATTTTCACGGCACGCCTGGGACATCTCCTGCTGCAGCTGCTCCTCCGTGCGAATATCCTCCTCCGGCGCCGTAAGCGAAAGCATATCGACATCACCGAAGCTGACGGACACGCCTTCCGTAATCAGTACGTCCGCGCCCTGGCAGGTTTCGCCGAATTCTTTCGACGCCCCTGGGTAGAACCCATGGAAACGATAGTCGCCAGTATAGACGATCGTCCCATCCGGCGTCGTAATCCGGGCTCCGCTGGCGCCGATAACGTCATGATCGATCCGCAATACCTCTACTGCGATATCGCCGCGCTTAAAGGTCTGCCCATAAGGAATCCCGATGCACCGCTCGTGGCCCCTCTGCTGAATATCTCCCATGGCGCAGAGCCTCCGGTACAGCCGCAGGGAATCCTCGCTCATATACACAGGAACCTCATCGTCAAGCATACCCAGGCCCCCCATATGATCGATATGCATATGGGAAATAAAGAAAAAATGCTCCTTCGTATTCTGACCGTAGGACTTAAGTCCCAGATTCTTCGCCGGTTTCTCCGCGTATATCCCGTCCGCCGCGGGCAGCATCCCAATCCGAACGTAATCCTCGACCAGCGACTCCTGCCGCAGCCGCACGCGATCGTCGCACCTCCCGGAAACCGAAAAGCCGAAGTCAAACATACACACTGCCTTCTCTGTTTCCACAGCAACAAAGGTTCCGCCGATCTCCTTTAACCCCTTGTAAAATGTAATTCTTGTCATGAAATTCTCCTTCTTTCACCACACCCAGCTGCCGTCATTCCACTTTCTCTGTCGTTTTTTCTCCATCCTTGAGAGGAAAATTTTCCCTGCGGAACCGGACTGCTCCTGCCCCGCAGGGAAATCATTGGTCAGCTATTCATGAATTACCGTCAAACACAGACACCGGTTCATCAGACATGAACCATGCTTCAGGCCTGCCGTCTGTTACTGTACCACGTCGTTGATCGCGGTAACCAGCTCATCCAGCGTCTCCTGAGCAGTCCTGCCCTCGGAAATACATACGGTCAGAGTATCGGACACAACGTTGCGGATCTCATTGGCGCCGGGGAAGTAATTGCTGGGAACATAGCCGTAAGGAGCCTGTCCGTATGCCGCTCTCGCGGTGATGGCGCCCGGCGTATCGCCGGCCATGAAATCCTGATACTCCTGGCTCTCATAAGCAGAAGTACGAACCGGCACATATCCGGTATCGATGGACCACTTCACCTGAGACTCAGCAGAGGTAAGGAACTTCATGTATTCCCAGGCTGCCTTTTGCTTCGCTTCATCCTTCGTAAACATAACCAGGTTCGTACCTGCGTTATAAGCGGCGTTCTTCTTGCCCTGCGCGATCGGGGCGACACCCAGCTCGAATTCATGTCCCTCATTGTCCGTTACGATGTAAGTAACGCCTGCGCAGGATCCGACATAACCGCCGATCATCTCGGAGCTCATCAGGTTGGAGAAATACGCGTCCTCACCAATCAGACGGGCATAGCCTTTACTGTACAGGTTCAGGATGAACTCAATCGCCTCCAGGCCTTCGGGAGTGTTGAACAGGGCGCCTGTCTCGTCTACGTAATCTGCGCCGTTCTGACGCAGGAAGATCTCCAGCATATCGCACATGGAGTCATAGCCGAGCATCGGAACGCCTTCCTTCTCCAGAAGGATGGCGCCGTCCTTCTCCAGGTCCTCCCAGGTTGTCGGGGGCTCTGTGATGCCGGCCCTGTCAAACATGGTCTTGTTGTAGAAGAACGGATAGGTACTCTTATTGAAAGGAACACCTGTGATAAAGCCATATTCGCTGTTCTCAATGCGGTAGCCTTCGACAATATCCTCCCAGTTATCGAAATCGTTCTTCACGAAATCGTCAAGCGGAACGATCTTATCCACATAATCTGTGAAATAGTTGTTGTACGCCTGCGCCATATCGGGCAGAGTATCCGCAGCGGCGCTCGCCATCAGCTTGGTCTGCAGATCGCTGTAGCCGCCCTGATTGACCAGCTCTACGGTGATTCCCTTGCCGTTCTCCGCGTTGAACTTATCGGTCAGTTCAGTCAGAGATACCTCCTGCGCATTGCTCATCGCGTGCCAGAACGTGATCGTAACCGGCTCCGCCGTCGATTCAGCTGCCGCTGCTGTGGTTTCCGCAGCCGCATCTCCCGCCGCGGTGGTTGCAGCCGCCGTTGTCTCCGCTGCCGCTGTCGTGGACGCTGTGGTTGAAGTGGTTCCTCCGCTGCCGCCGCAGGCGGTCAGCAGGCTCGCGCCCATAACAGTTGCCATCGTCAGGGCCATGATCTTCTTCATCTTCATAATCGCCTCTCCTTTTCAAAAGAAAATAGTTGCTTGCCATTTATATTGACGCGCCTAAAAGCACGTTATGGCTGTGATTACCCCTTAACCCCCGTATACGCCATGCCTTCCAGAATGTACTTGCGCAGGAACAGGTAAATGATCACAATCGGCACCACCAGAATGCAGGAGGCCGCCATAATCAGCTGATACTGCGCTCCGGCTTCCGACTGGAAGCGGACAAGTCCGTGGGACAGCACGCGCATGTTCGTCGAGTTCGTAACCAAAAGGGGCCACAAGAAAGAATTCCAGGAGCCGATGAAGCTCAAGATCGCTACCGTCGTAATCGCGTTCTTATTCATCGGAACCATGATCTTAAACAAAAACTTTAAGTCGCTGCACTTGTCCACCTTCGCCGCCAGATAAAGCGCCTCCGGCACGCTGGAGAAGAACTGGGACAGCAAATACGTATAGAATACATTTGCCAGCCACGGCACGATCATCGCCTTGTAGGTATCCACCCATTTTAACTTGGTTACCGTCACAAAGTTGGTGATCAGAAGCATCTCGCCGGGGATCATTAACGTCGCCATAAACAGCGAGAACACGATCTTCTTACCCGGAAAATCCAGTCTCGCGAACGCGAACGCCGCCAGGATACTGGTCAACAGCACGCCCACCGTCGTCACCGTCGCGACAAACACGGTGTTTAAGAAATACCGCGGGAACGGAGCCGCCGCCCATGCCTCCGCGTAATTGGAGAACATGAAATGCGTCGGAATGATCGTCGGCGGGATCGCCACGATCTCACTGCCGGACTTTAAAGACGAAAGAACCATCCATACGAAAGGCAGCAACGTAAACAGAGCGCCCGCGATCAGGATCACATATTTTACGATCTCCGCGATAATGGCAGTCGGTTTTCTCGATTTCATTTCTGCGCGGCCTCCTTTCTCGCACGGATGCGGCCCGGAAGCCTCTGGATCGCCGTAAAGAACATGATGAGCAGGAACAGGACTACAGAGCCTGCGGCCGCGATACCGTATTTATAATTGTTGTAGAACTTATCATAAATGTAGAACACGATGGTGATCGCGGAGTTATATCCGCTGGGGCCCGCCGAACCATTGAACAGCGAGAACACCTCATTGTACACCTTAAACGAGTTGATGATGCCCATAACAAACGCATACGCGATAATGGGTCTCATCGCCGGCACCGTGATCCGGAAAAATACTCTCCATCTGGGCGTGGCGTCCACGCGGGCCGCCGAATACAGATCCGGAGAAATCCCCTGCAGAGCCGCCAGGAAAATCATAATGTCAAACGCCAGACTCTTCCATACGGCGAATATAATCAACGATGCCATGGAATAGTTCCGGTCTGTCAACCATCCAATCGACTCAAAGCCAAAAAAGTTCAAAATGCTGTTCAGCAGACCATACTGGCTGTGCAGGATCCATCTCCACACAACGCCGATCGCGATAACGCTGGTGACATACGGAAGGAAATACAGCGTCTGAAACAACCCCTGGAACCTGATATGGCTGTTCAACAGATTCGCAATCAACAGAGAGATCACAACGGAAAGCGGCACCACAAAAATTACGTATGTGATGGTATTTGTAATCGCCTTTCGGAAATCTTTATCCTTGAACAGATCCGCGTAGTTTTCCAGGTTGATGCCTTTATAGCTGCCATTGATGATGCTGTAATCCTCGCAGAAGCTCATGAAGATCGCCCTTACCAGCGGGTAAGCCGTAAAGACCAGCATGATCGCCAGTACCGGCGCCAGATACACATAGCCTTTATAACTTTTCCGATTCATACCGCACCTCCCGCTTTAGCATTTGACCAGGGCGCTTCCGTCCGCGTCAAAGATGATCAGGGAGTTCTTGCGCGCCCGCAGACAAAGATTGTCGCCCTCGCGAAGCTGCAGATCGGAATGGGTCAGCGCACGGAATTCCGTCGTGCCGATCTTGAAAAAGATCAACAGATCGCGGCCGGTCATGCGGACGTTATCCGCTTTCACGATAAAGCCATCCTCACACAGCTCCAGCGACTCGGGGCGGACGCCCATCTGATAAGTACCGTCTGCAATCTTCTTGCCGGCAGACTCCAGCTGCTCCCTCGTACGCAGAAGGACACCATCCAGCTCGATTCCGCGGCCGGTGACCTGAGCCTGAAACATATTGATCTGAGGCATACCCAAAAACTGGGCGACGAATGCATTGATGGGATTCAAGTACATGGCCTGCGGCGCGTCATACTGCTGCACAACACCGCGGTTCATAACTGCGATACGGTTTGAGATACTCATAGCCTCTTCCTGGTCATGAGTAACGAATAATGTGGTGATCTTGACTTCCTGTTGAATTCTCTTGATTTCTTCTCGGGTTTCCACCCTCAGCTTCGCATCCAGATTGGAAAGCGGCTCGTCCAGCAAAAGGACCTGTGGTTTCTTCACCAGTGCGCGGGCAATAGCGACTCGCTGCTGCTGTCCTCCGGACAGCGCGGAGGGCTTACGGTTCAGAAGGCCATCCAGCTGAACCAGATGCGCCATCTCCTGGGCTCTCTCAATCGCCTCCGCCTTCTTCACCTTGCGGTTAATCAGCGGAAACGTAATGTTGTCCAGAACCGTCATGTGCGGATACAACGCATAGTTCTGGAACACAAGGCCAATCTCTCGATCCTCCGGGGGGACCTTGGTAACATCCTTGTCACCAAAAAAGATCTGGCCGCTGGTGGGCTCGGTAAGGCCGGCCAGCATGAAAAGCGTAGTGGACTTGCCACAGCCGGAGGGCCCCAGAAGACCAATCAGTTCGCCGTCTTCGACGCTCAAATTCATGTCGTCTACAGCTTTAAAATCTCCGTACGCTTTTGTCAGGTTGAGAATTTTGATCTCCATAAAATATACCTCATTTGCCTGTTATGTAGTAACGGGTTGCAGGGTTTCCTTGGCACTGCATAATGCCAACATAGGTTTATTATATAATAAATCCCCGGCAAAAACAACCAGATTCCGCAAAATTTACATGAATTTGTCAAAAAATTGTTCAATGCCAGTATCTATGTATTTCTATTAATACAATGTGAAATATGTAACTAATATGTAGAAATTATACGAAAGGACTTCTAATATTTTCCACAGAAAAAGAGCCCAATCTCGAGGGCTCTTCTGAGAGGCGACAACCGGATTTGAACCGGTGGATCAGGGTTTTGCAGACCCACGCCTTACCACTTGGCTATGTCGCCATATATTCTTTTATGCACGATCCGCATCTCTTATGACCCCAACGAGATTCGAACTCGTGTTACCGCCGTGAAAGGGCGATGTCTTAACCGCTTGACCATGGGGCCAGCTTAAGCTCCCCGAGTAGGACTCGAACCTACGACAGCGCGGTTAACAGCCGCGTGCTCTACCACTAAATACGGTTACAACCGTAAAGTCAGGGATGAATCTTATACCATAACCGACTTATGAATCATCTTCTCTGTTTAAGCCGGTGTCAATCTTCAGTTTCAACGGAAAACAGTTTACCATGAATATCTTCATCCGTCAAGAGGAAACTGCCGGATTTTACAGCTTTTTTTGCTCTTGCTGGAATAGGTTTAATGCGATATGGATTACAGACCGAAACGGTATGAATGATCGAACAAGGCGGGGACTGCCCCGCCTGTCAGACCGGGATGCGTTCCTGCTTCTGTTCTTTCAGGAGCAGCACCCCGTCTCCCCACTCAGCACAGAACTGCTGATAGGTCATGTTCATTTCTACTGTGATATTATAGTCCCTGTCTACTTCGACGCGGTTGAACAACTGTCCGGCGATCATCTTCTTTTCTTCCATCGACGCCGTTTCAAATTCCTCCGCCCAGCTTTTGAACTGGTTATAGGCCGGGGAAATCCTGTCCAGCCCCTGCTTCTTCCTTTCTTCTTCCTCCTTCAGGGCGGAAAGTTCTTTTTCAGAATCGGAAATCTTTGTCTTTACGGACCTTATCACCTGGGAAAGATCCTCCGCGGTATAGACGCTGTCGCCCGTAAGGCTCTTTGCGATCTCCATCTGGAGCCTGTCAAGCTGTGTCCGGCTCTTTTTCAGTTCCATCTCCAGCTTCTTCTGCTTCGCACGGCTGCCGGCCATCTGCCTTCGGAACAGCTCCTGGAGGCGTTCTTCCTCCGGCGCGCCGCTCATACCGGCAAACAGCTTCCGCATAAGCCGGCAGACCTTCTCGTCCACCCGGTCGGCCTGATACGTCACATGCCCTTCGCACTCCACCAGCTTACGCGCCTTATGGTAGCAGCAGTATTTCAGCTGATCCACCGCGTAAACGCTCCCGTCAGCCCTCGTGTAGCTGTCCCTGTACCGCATGGTCGTCAGCCGGCCGCCGCAGTGGGCACAGAACACATTCCCGGAAAGCATCGCCCCGCTTTTGGTCTGCATCGCGATATGCCGCTTTTCTTCGCTCGCATTATTCCTCTGCTTCAGGATGTAGAGAATCTTCTCATAGTCCTCGTCGCTCCTGATCTGCAGTGCCGCAAGCGCCGGGGAAGTCGTACCGTCCTCCAGCCTGCCGCAGTAATAGGGATCGTTCAGTATCCGGTTGATTTTGATACTGGTAAACTTCCCGCCGTTCTTCGCCTTATACCCGTGCTTATTCAGATAATCCGCCAGCCTCCAGGAGCCGTAGCCTTTGTTGATGGTCATATCATCGATCATGGCCAGCACCTCGCGCTCGTCCGGGTCAATCTCATACTTCCGGATCTTCTGGTTCTTCCGGTTCACCTGCCCGCTGTCCGCCAGCCTGTACCCGAACCTTACCGGGCCGCCGGTGTAGAAACCGTCCGCGATCATCTGCTGCATCTTATTCCTGATACGGATGGAAGTCTTCTCACTCTCCCCCGACGCCTGCCAGAAGCGGATATAATTGGTCAGCTTGTCAACGTGGGTTTCAAACCTCTGCTGCCCCTCCTGGCTGCTCCACACCTCAATGCCGTGCTTCACGAACCATTCCACAATGAAAGGCGTCTCGTCGTCGATCCTTCCGATCCGGTCAAACATGAAGACCAGGAGCACGTCGAATTCCCCTTTCAGCGCCGCCTCCTTCAGGTCCTGGATCGCGTCCCGGTCTTCGGCTGATACCTTATAGCCGGAAACGCCCATCTCGGAAAATTCCTTCACGATCTCCCACTCATACTGCCGGCCTGCAAACTCATGGCAGGCGTTTTTCTGCATTGGGATGTCCGCCTGGTTCTTATCATTCCTGTCCACCTGCTTCTTCGTAGACACTCTGTATAATGTATAAACCCGTTTCATAACGCACCTCCTATATTTCCTTATATAATGTAGAAAGCCGCGTTACTTTGGCCTGTATTCGGTTATCAAGGTACATTCATCAGGACTCCCCTCCAACAGATATCCCTCATCAGTATCATACCTCACTTCCATCATATTGTCACGGATGCCGCCGCAGTTACCCGCAGCCATTTCCCTTTGCCCCAATCATTCGTCCGCCGTTTCCGGAGGCAGCGCCTGCAGCCGCCCTGCGTAAGATGATGTCAGGATATCCCGTACCCTCTTTTTGACGCCATCTGACTCTGCGGCGCTGAACCTCACTGTCACCACATCATCCCCAAGACGGACCTTCAGCACGGGGGATTCCGCAGGGCCTCCGTTTACACTTATCTCTGGCCCGTTCGTCTTCATACGCGCATACCCGTTCCCTCCATCAAGGCGCTTCCACCGTCTCCGGCAGCATATCCGCGTCGTCCAGTCCCAGGCTGACCCTCAGCGCCGCATTGATCCGCTCCATCTGCCCCTCCGTCATCTTCCCGACATAATAACGGACGCGGCGCTTATCAATCGTCCTGACCTGCTCCAGCATGAACAGGGACACCTCGGCCAACCCTTCCACATCTTCCAGCACCACATGGGTCGGCTGTGACGGTTTCTTATAAGTCCTTGTTGTTGCCGGCGCAACAATGATGGTCTGGGAAAATGTATTCCCCATATCGTTCTGAAGAACCACAACCGGGCGGACGCCTCCCTGCTCCGACCCTACATACGGATTTAAGTCGGCATAAAAGATATCCCCCCTGTGGAACTCCCGGTTATCCTGGTGTTTAGGCTTCGTGTACATATGATTTCCCTCTCTTTCCCGT